>NZ_VMLD01000030.1:0-25229 GCF_013276485.1 Streptococcus sp. 4886
GGGAACAATCATCAATGTTGACAGGATAAAGCGCAGTATCACAGTTGAGGGTATTGAATTAGGCTCAGATTGTCGTGCTTTAGTATCTAAACACAAAGATGGTACAGGTACAATAACACTAGTTTTTGATGGGAAAATAATTTAAAAAAGGAGTAAAAACAATGTTTACACAATATAATCACGAAACAGGAAAAACAACACTTACAAAACTTGCTAAAGGCGGTATCATTACAGTTGCAGCTGTTGCTTCACTTGGTATTTTTCGCCTCACAGCCGTGAAGCGTATCCCGGCTAATACAGTTGGGGTTAAGGTTAGCGCAATTGGAGGTGTTCAAGAAAATACCCTGCAAACAGGATATCATCTAAAAATGCCATTTATTGACAAAGTCTACACCTTATCTACGTCTGTTCAAACAAAAACAATGGAGAAAATCACGACTCAGACAAAAGACGGTCAATGGTTAAATACTAATATCGATGTGAAATATCGAGTCAATAAAGAAAAGGCTATGACAGTCTTCTCTAATTACACAGACTTAGAAAATGTGAATAATAGTGTAGTATCTCCTGCTGTTCAGCGTGCTATTGAATCTGTAACAGGAAATTATGACATTTACGATATTCTCGGTAATAAGCGTACAGAAGTTTACGAAATGATTGACAAGGCTCTCAAGGAAAAATTTGAGTCTTATGATCTAGAGTTTGTTTCTTTTACAATTACAGATCAAGACGCTGGAGATGAAATTGAAGCAGCAATCAAAAATGAATCGGTCAAACAAAAAGAAATCGATACAGCTAAACAAGAACAGGAAAAGGCTAAAGTTGAAGCTGATACTAAAAAAGTTCAAGCTCAAGCAGAAGCAGATGCAGGTATCATCAAAGCAGAAGGCGAAGCCAAGGCCAACAAAGCTAAGTCAGACTCAATCACAGATAATCTTATCCGGATGAAAGAAGCAGAAGCCAGAGAGAAGCATGGCTGGGTCACTGTTAACGGTGCAGGTAGTGTGATCACGAATAAAGAATAAAATAAAAAAGCCAAGGCACTCTCTGCCTCAGCTAATAGTTCTCGCAAAGACTATTATACCACAAAAGGAGATAGAGAGTGAACAAGGCTAAAGAGCTATTGAAAGAATTACAAGACCTTGACATGGACATCCAAAGCCGTATAGATGAAATCAATGAGCTTGAGGCAGGTTTGCTCTCAAGTCCTAAGTGGTCAGGTGTCAAAGTCCAAGGTGGACAGACTAGAAAAGTTGATGATGTCTATACTCAGCTGGTAGTGATGAAAGAGGCTATAGAGCAGGATACTAAAGAGGTTATTAACAGAAAACTTGAATTAGGTAGAATGATCAATAGGCTTAAAAATCCAAAACATAGAACTATTTTGAGAAAAACCTACATCAATAAGATGTACGTTGATGACATCTGTAACAGCATGGGGGGCATGAGTTCCCCTACTTACTACCGTTTAAAGAAACAGGCATTAAAGGAGCTTAATATTATTCTTTCGGAATTGATAGTAAATGATAGTAACTGTACAGGCATGAAGTCTAAAATCTGTTAGAATGGTAGTGTCAAGAATTGAAAAGAGAGGTCTCAGATCCCTCCCTCTATTTCGTTCATTGACGTCTCCTTTATATTTATTATATTTTTCCGAGGTTTCGGCCTCGTTTTGGCGGTGACAGGTAAGTGGTTTCTCTTCTATGTTTCCTTCGGTTCGATTCCGGGCATCGCCGTTTGAGTGTTTGTGTCTCAGAATGGGGTAGGCAGTAGGCTTAGCATTCATATATCACTCATTAACTTAAAAATGGTTGCAGTAGCGACTGAACCTTGCATGGTTGCGTAGCTAATTATATTCCGGATAAGTTATAAGCTAGAGGGTTTGATTCCCTCAGAGGTTGTAAAGACTACAAAAAATAAAAAAAGGAAAACTTTCAAATTGATTACTAATTAACATGCAAGGTAGTAGTCGCTTTGCATTTTTAGGGCTTAGCCTAGATAATCTGTGGTAACTCAGGAAAAGGATGTTTTTAAATCTATCAAACATCCTGCCAGTAATGGTCAATCTAAGCAATTTAATCTTAACTATTTCAGTTTTGGAATAGGTAGGCGAAGTTAAAGCAGAGAGATTCCAACGGCAAGGTGCTGAGGAAATGCAAACGTGGCAGTTTGGCTGTGAAACGAGTCTATAAGAGGAAAGAGGTATTTGGTTCGAGGTGCAACAAGAGCTTAATACCATATCTTACAAAAATTGGGTGCCTCCCAAAAGTATGTAAGGTGAGTCGATTGTCCGCAAAACAATCGATAACAAGCAGGCGCTGTGCATTTTGTTCTTCAAAAGAGAATGAAACACATGACGATGCGTGTCTGTGATAGATGAAAAGATGATTTTTATATTTTAAAAGCTATTCAAGATAGAAAAAACTCAAAAAAAGCAAAAGTCATCGCCCGTCACAAACGAAAGTGTACTTCGGCAATTAGATTGCCTGCTCAAGTCTCGCAAGGATAAGAGTAAAGTCAAAGAGTAAAGCAGCTTAGACTTTTAGCGGGGTCTTCGTTAATTGAAAAATGGCTTAGTAGTTTGTGATGTAAGGAGTGATTGGTCTAACCAATCGTGCATGAGTGATACAAGTAGGAATATTTGTGGACAAGATAATAAACAATAAGTTATCAAAAGTCACTCGCTTAAAGCAGTAGTCTCGTGCTGGCTAATGGATATATGGTAGACGGATTAAGTCCTGTTTAGGGAATTGAGACGTCACAGGTTCGAATCCTGTCGTTCCAATTGCGATTTTAATTCGCAGTGAGAGGTCTTGAAAAGGTCACACATCGTGTGGCTTTTTTTGATTTACAAAATAAACAAATCAGGGAGGAGGGAATGGAAAAAAGCGAACTAGCACGCAAAGACTATGAGGCAGGAATGAAGTACAAAGACATTGCTACTAAACATGATGTCTCAATCAACACAGTCAAATCATGGCAACGTAGGCACAATTGGACTCGTATAAAAAAGGGTGCACCCAAAAATCCAAGAGGTGCACCCAAAGGGAATAAGAACGCAGTTGGTCATGGAGCGCCTAAAGGCTCGCAAAATGCCCTTAAACACGGCCTGTTTGCTAAGTATCTACCGCAAGGAGTGCATGAGATATACGAGCAACTGGCAGATAAGCAACCAATTGATATTCTTTGGGAGAACATTCAGCTAACCTATGCTAATCTTTTGCATGCCCAGCGCATTCTGTACGTTAAGGATGTTGAGGATACTACCACTATGCTTATTGCGAGCACAGCCAAAGGCGGAGAAAGCTATGAAGTTCACACTGCTTGGGATAAACAAGGTAAGGCATTAGCTGCAATTGCAAGAATACAGTCAGAACTTAGAAATATGATTAAAACATATGATGAATTGACTCGCTCAAGCCTTGCTACAGAGGAGCAGAGATTGAGAATTGAGATTCTGAAATCTAAACTACCTGACAATGAACCTGAGAACGTTCATGACGATGGTTTTATCAAAGCATTAGAAGGGATAGTCGAAGAAACGTGGCGAGAAGAAAAATAAAGACCAGTACATTCGAATTCCAACCTTTTAGCAGAAAGCAGAATAAGGTGCTAAGTTGGTGGCTTTGGAACTCTCCGGTCCATGAATCGGAAGGTGTCATTGCTGATGGTGCTATCCGTTCGGGTAAGACTGTCTCTATGAGTCTAGCGTTTGTCATCTGGGCGATGACATCATTCAACCATCAGAACTTTGCGATGTGTGGTAAGACAATTGGCTCTTTTAATCGTAACGTTTTGAAACTGTTGTTGGTTATGATACAGTCAAGAGGTTTTAGCTATGTCTATCATCGGACGGATAACTTGATAGAAATCACAAAAGGCGACGTGTCGAATGATTTTTATATCTTTGGTGGTAAGGACGAGAGCTCACAGGATCTTATTCAAGGTTTAACGCTGGCAGGTATCTTTTTCGATGAAGTAGCGCTTATGCCTGAGTCGTTTGTTAACCAAGGTACAGGACGGTGTTCTGTGACAGGATCGAAGTGGTGGTTCAACTGCAACCCAGACGGGCCTTATCATTGGTTTAAAGTCAATTGGATAGACAAAACAGAAACAAAGAATATGCTTTATCTGCATTTTGATATGGACGACAACCTTTCTCTTTCAGAGAACATCAAGAAGCGTTACAGAAGTCAATATCAAGGTGTTTTCTATCAGCGGTATATCCAAGGTCTTTGGACGGTTGCAGAAGGTATTGTCTACGATATGTTCAGTAAGGATAAGCATGTTGTATCAACCTTGCCAGAAATGAGCAAGCTGGGCAAATATGTTTCGGTTGACTACGGTACGCAGAATGCGACCGTTTTTCTTTTGTGGGAAAAAGATATCAACGGCAAGTATTACTTAACAAGGGAATATTATTACTCAGGTCGTGACGAGAACGTGCAGAAAACTAATGCTGAGTACGCTGATGATCTAACTGCTTGGCTAGGAGATACGAACATCGAACGAATCATTATTGACCCGTCTGCTGCTTCATTCATTGCTGAATTGAAGAAGCGAGGATATAGAATCAAAAAAGCTAGAAATAATGTCCTTGAAGGTATTCGTTTTGTTGGGTCTATGCTAGGCCAAGAGAAAATAGCAGTACATGAGAGTTGTGTGAATACGCTGAAAGAGTTCCACGCTTATGTCTGGGACGAGAAAGCCTCTGCGAATGGCGAGGACAAGCCCATCAAACAGTTCGACCACGCAATGGACGCCCTGCGTTATTTCTGCTATACAGTATTATTCAAGTCAGGAGGTATGACTGTTTGGAAATAGAAGTAATTAAAAAAATAATCTCGTCGCAGATGGTTAAGCACGGAAAGTTTGTCACGCAAGCAAGTGAAGCCGAGAAATACTATCGTAACGAGAATGATATTAAACGGAAGCGTAAGCCTGCCGATAAGAAAGGTGCTGAGAATGAAGCGAAAGCAGAAGATAATGCGTTTCGTAATGCTGACAACCGTATTAGTCACAACTGGCACCAGTTATTGCTTGACCAGAAAAAGGCTTATGCGTTGACCTATCCGCCTACATTCGATGTGGACGATAAAAGCGTCAACGATAAGATTGTAGACGTCCTAGGAGACGATTATGAACGTATCAGCAAGCAACTTTGTGTGAATGCAGGGAACGCTGGCATCGCTTGGCTTCATGTTTGGAAAGATGCTGATGATAACTCATTTAGATATGCTTGCGTGGACTCAAAAGAAGTAATACCAATCTACTCAAAGTCTTTGGATAAGAAGTTGATTGGGGTACTGCGAGTTTACTCTAGTATTGATGAAACAGATGGTAAGAATTACACTGTTTACGAATATTGGAATGACAAAGAGTGCTCTTTCTATCGTCATGAAAAAGAAAAGCCACTGGAAGAATTAGAGTCATTCCAAGCAATCTTTTTGGTTGATACCATGAATGGAGACCAGTCTAGTGATAATAGTTTTAAACATGATTTTGGTCTTGTTCCTTTTATTCCGTTTAGAAATAACGAAATAGAAACTAATGACTTGAAACCAATCAAAGACCTGGTTGATGTTTATGACAAGGTCTTTAGTGGGTTCGTCAATGATACAGACGATGTCCAAGAGGTTATCTTTGTCCTTACAAACTACGGTGGGCAGGACAAGCAAGAGTTTCTAGAAGATTTGAAACGCTACAAGATGATTAAGATGGATAACGACGGTATGGGAGACCAGTCAGGAGTTACAACCATTGCGATTGACATTCCAACCGAAGCAAGAAATCTGATTTTAGAGCGAACTAAGAAACAAATCTTTATTAGTGGCCAAGGGGTTAACCCTGAAACAGATAAGCTGGGGAACAGTTCTGGTGTTGCTTTGAAGTTCCTTTACTCTCTTTTAGAGTTAAAAGCTGGAAACATGGAAACTCAGTTCAGGAGTGGATATGCCACGCTTGTTAAGATGATCTTGAAACATCTAGGGTTATCCGATAAACTCAAAATCAAGCAAACATGGACACGGAACTCAATCAATAACGACACAGAAATGGCTCAAGTAGTTTCTACTCTTGCAACTATCACATCAAGAGAGAATGTAGCTAAATCGAATCCAATTGTAGAAGATTGGCAGGATGAACTACGCTTGCAGAAAGCTGAACAAGAGGAACGCCCTGAAAAAGCCTACGATATGGAAGAGTTAGAGCATGAGTCGGAAGCTGAATAAAGAAGAGAAAATAGCCTTTATCGAATCCCTTGACGACCTTAACCGAGAAGAGAAAGACAGATTGCTATATGAGCTGGCTCAGATTGACGACCTCAGCGAGATAATAGACTACATCGATAATTTATACCACCGAACACTAAAACGCATTACGGGGCGTTTAGAGGCGTTTGAGAGGGTATCTAAAAATCGTAGTGACACATTGCCATTTTATCTGTTATCCCTGACTAAGGCTGACCAATTAAAAACCAAGCAAGAGATCGCAGGTTTTGTTAAGAAACATCCTGATTTAACAGAGTGGTCAAGGTCAATAAAGGTCAAAACAAATGCAGATGCCTTGTTTGCTGGTGTTGAGATGGATATCGCTGAAATGACTGGTAAAATCAACAAGCGAATAGAAACACATCTCAAGCAAACCTACCAAGAAACCTACTTAAATCGTGCTTACAACTACCATAAGCAGACCAAAAGAGAACCGAATTTCAAGCCTGAGCGTCTAGAAGAAGAGTATCTTCAAAAGGCAATCAAGGAAAACTTCAAAGGTAAGCGGTTCTCTGAGCGTGTTTGGGGCAGCAATATGGATGAACTGGTTAGTAGAGTAGAGTCGCTTGTAACCAATGATTTAAACCGAGGCTATCCGATAGACCAGTCCAGTAAGCTTCTAGCAATTGAGTTCGAACGTGCTCGTAATCGTGCGGTTACTGTTTTGCAGACGGAAACGAACGGTATTCAGGCTCAGGCAACGTTAGATGAATACCAAGACGATAATGTTAAGAAGTACAGGTATCTAGCGACCTTAGAAGTTCACACATGCCCTATTTGTGGCGAGTTGGATGGTAAGGTATTTCTTGTTAAGGATGCAGAGAAAGGTGTAAATTACCCGACCATGCACCCTCACTGTCGATGTACGACGGTTCCTGCCTTAGAAAAAGGTGGGAAACGCTATGCAAGAGATATTGAAACAGGAAAAGGCTACGAGGTAGATAGTGGTCAGACCTTCAAGGATTGGCGAAAGCAGCAGCTTGATAAGTATGGTCAGACTGCCATCAAAGACAAGCTACAAGCTGAAAGATTGGAAAAGGACAGAGTCCGCAGAACCAAGGAGCAGTTCATAGCTTACAGGAAGGTTTTAGGCTCTCAAAATATGCCCAAAACATTTGCAGGCTTCTATGATTTGAAGTATAATGATGCTGAGGGATATAAGGATCTAAAAGACCGCATCAGATGGGCAAAGTCCAAGTTTCCTACTGAGAAATCTTTAAATGGACATTTCGAAAGTCATGGGAAAGAGTTCGGAGCGGAAAGCCCTGAAGAATATCAACAATTGGCTAGAAATTTATTATCTTCTGTTGTCTCTAAAAATATTATAGGTTATGATACTGGAGAAAGAAGAGTTCGATTTAATCGAGAAACGGGGACAATTGCGATTGGGAAAAGAAATGCCTCAGGAAAAGCGAGAATAACAACTATGTTTAAGCCAGATGATGGAGAGGAATATTACCATGACGACTATAAAAAAGAATATAATAATGATTGACGGATGGGAACATGTGCATTGCCCCGTATGTGGAAATTTAGTAGAAACTTATGATATTTGTGATGTTTGTCATTGGCAAAATACGGGAGCATTTAATATTGATGGCGGTCCTAATAAAATGACACTTGCGGAGGCTAAAGAAGCTTACGCAAAAGGTTTACCGATTAGATAAAAAAGCACCTAGAGAAATCTAAGTGCTTTTTTCGTGCCCAGAAAGGAAATTTTAATGAACAAGTATAAAAAATTGATAGAATTGATTGAAGATAACGGACTTGAGATACAATCGAATAAATGTTATGATCCACAGAGCGCTTGGACTGGAAAACATTTGTGGATTGTTGATAAGAAAAAACAAAATAAAATTTTTGATTTATCGGGTAATGGCTATTGTTTTGACGACAAATCGGTCGATAAAGCCATTGAAGAAGTTGAAAAGTATTTGTCTCTTAAAAACATGAATACTTTTGATGCTTTCAAAGAATGGGTGGAAAAGAATGCTAAGCCTCAAAAATGATGCTTAGAAAGGAGTAAATACATGTTTATATGGGATTGGGTATCAATCGCTTTTGGGTGGTTGGTATTTCTGTTTTTAATTCTGTTTATCATAGCATTTGTAAAACAAGTAATCAAAGAAATTAAAAAATAATCTAACCGCATCGAAAACGAGGCGGTTTTCTTATGCCCTGAACATGGCTTTAAAAGGTTCAACTATTGGACAAGTCCGTAGTCCTAACAAAAGCGGAGCGACTGGTGATGGAGAACACCTAAAAAGCCTAGCGTAGAGGAAAGGATTTTCAAAATGAAAAAAGAACAACTAGCAAACATCGGCTTAACTGAAGACCAAATTTCTCAAGTCTTCGCTTTGCATGGTGCGGATATCCAAAAGTTAAAGGATGATGTGGCAAGTAAAGATAGCGAATTGGAGAGCGTGCGTGGACAGCTGACACAACGTGACAAAGACTTGAATGATTTGAAGAAAAAAGGCGCAGATGTTGAAGACATTCAGCAAAAGCTAGAGGACTTACAAGCTAAGTACAAACAAGATACAGAAGCGCTTGAGATGAAACTAGCAGACGAGAATAAATCTCGCTTAATCGATGCTGAATTAACAAAAGCTGGCGTTCGAGACGCAGAAATTTTTGAGAAAATCTTAAACAAAGACGAAATCTCTGTAAAAGATGGCAAATTGATTGGCTTAACTGAGCAAATCGAGGCTCAGCGTGCTAAGAGTCCATATCTCTTTAACGGGGAGAAACAGGCCCAATACACGCCAAATCAAGGCGATGGGCAAGGTGCTAATTTAGGGAATTGGGAAAATGCTATGAGCAATCCTAACTTTAACCTAACTCAATTTTTAGAACAACAAGGAGAAAATAACTAATGGCTAATGAAATTACAAAAATTCTAGACACGATTACACCTCAACAGTACAATGCCTACATGCAACAGTACACTGCTGCTAAATCTGCTTTTGTACAAAGTGGTATCGCAGTATCAGATGAGCGTGTCTCTAAAAACATTACATCTGGTGGTCTGTTGGTCAACATGCCTTTCTGGAATGACCTTACTGGTGATTCTGAAGTTCTTGGCAATGGCGACAAAGCCCTAGAAACTGGAAAAATCACTGCTGGAGCAGACATTGCCTGCGTTCTTTATCGTGGACGTGGTTGGGCTGCCAACGAATTGACTGGTATCGTAGCTGGTTCTGACCCAGTCCGTGCTATCTTGAACCGTATCGGTGCTTACTGGTTGCGTGAAGACCAAAAAGCCTTGATTGCTACCTTGAATGGTATTTTTGCTACTGGAACAGGTGGTGAGAAAGGTGCGCTTGAAGAAACTCACGTATCAGACCAATCCAAAGCATCTACTGGTATCGATGCAGCTATGGTACTTGACGCCAAACAATTGCTTGGAGATTCTGCTGATCAAGTTACTGCGATTGCTATGCACTCAGCGGTTTATACAAAACTACAAAAAGATAACTTGATTCAATACATCCAGCCAACAACTGCGACTATCAACATTCCAACCTACCTTGGTTACCGTGTCATTATCGATGATGGCATTAAACCGACAGGAGATGTATATACTTCATATCTTTTCCGCACAGGTTCAATCGGTCTTAACACAGGAAATCCATCAGGATTGACTACATTTGAAACTTCTCGTGAAGCTGCTAAAGGTAACGACATGATTTACACTCGTCGCGCCCTTGTTATGCACCCTTACGGCGTGAAATGGACTGGCGCAGAAGTGGACGCTGGAAACATCACTCCATCAAACGCTGACTTGGCTAAATTCAAGAACTGGCAACGTGTTTACGAGCCTAAGAACATCGGTATTATCGCTCTGAAACACAAAATTGGCAAATAGATTGGGTAACAGAATATGATTCAAGAATTGAAACAAGACAACACAATGTACTTGATCTCATGCGTTCGGAAAATGCGTCAGGATAATTATTTCAAAGATATGGAAGTTCTTCACTACGCTTTGACCCAAGCAGAAAACGAGATTTTGAATTATATTCACCAAGACAGTGTGCCTGGACGTTTAGAGAACGTATGGATAGACATGACCAACGACTTACTGGACAAGGTCAAGGAGCAAAGCGTGCTTGCTGAAAAAGCAGACGCAGATGACTTTTCGGTCAAGAGTATCAAAATGGGTGATACGACAATCGAGAAGGTTAGTCCTTATGAAATGATTCAACGAATGAAACAAGTGCCGTCATCACTTGACCGCTATAAGCGTCAGTTGAATCGTTTCAGGAAACTACTATGACCGAGTATGCTAAGACAGTCTTTGATTGCTTGTATGACTGTAAAATGACGGTAAAAGGTTATGAAGAGCAAGAGATAGACGGTTTGACCAGTATGTCAGAAAGCGTGCTATTAGAGGACATTCCTTGCAGGATTTCGCAAATGAGTAATAGTTCAACGAACGGGAGCGACTATCAAGCAAATGGCTATGATATGAAGCTCTTTTGCTCAGTTGTCTATGATATCCCTGCAGGTTGCAAGATTGAGGTGACTGATAGAAATGGGCACGTTAAAGTGTTTACACGTTCTAATGTGCCTATTGGTCAGTATTGGTCACATCAAGAAATTGCTATAAAGCTAGAGGGCAAATCATGAGTGGCAGTTTTGATTATCGTAGTTTCGCTAAGTTCGCTAACAACTTCAACAGGAATGCGAATCATGCGAAAGTAGACCGATTTATGAGACAGACCTTGAATTACGAAGGTACAGAACTAAAATCCAAAGTAAAAGAGAGAACGCCTGTCGGTGTTTATACGGATCATTGGGTGGAGTTCACAACCAAAGATGGCAAACACGTCAAATTTTGGGCAAGTGCTCATGGCAAACAAGGCGGAACCTTGCAAAAAAGCTGGTCCAAAAGCCGTATTGAAGTATCTGGACGGACTTATAAGCAGAAAGTTTATAACAAGGTCTACTATGCCCCACACGTTGAGTACGGGCATAAGACAGTCAATGGTGGCTTTGTTCCAGGGCAATTTTTCCTTCATAAAACGGTTGAAGATACTAAAAGCGATATGGAAAATCGTGTCCGTGATAAGTATGATGGCTTTATGAGAAAGGTAGTGTTAGGAAATGGCAAATAAAGGCTTTCGGTTAGTCGAGGAGTTAGTTAGTCACATCAAGGGGTTATATCCTGACATCAGGATTTATCTGGATGAAGTGGAGCAAGGTTTTAAAGAGCCTTGTTTTTTTATCCATGTTGTTGATACGAAGTACACTCCAGAAGCCAATAAATATGTGAAAGTACGTTCTAAAGTGGATTTGTCTTATTTTCCTCCTAAGAAAAAGCGTAGCGAGTGTTTAGCAATGCAGGAAGAATTGAGTTATAAACTCTTACACTTGCCGACGATTCATTTATTTGACCGTCAGTATGAAGTGGTTGACAACGTTCTGCATTGTATTTTTAACGCAAGCACACGCTTGAAGTTAGAAGAGGAAGATATCAAACAACGTGAATTGAAAGTGAAAGAAGAGGTAAAAGATGGATAATGTAGATGGAATTGTGTTCCCTACTGCGGACATTTTGGAAAGTAGCGCTTTTACCAACGGAGAAAAAGACATTTTGGGGGCTATTTTAGATCCAGAAGAGTCTTATAGTTTGGAAGAAGCAAGAGCAAAACTAGAATACGAACTAGGAAGGAAGATTAACTAATGGCAGGTGGAATTTGGAAACGCCAAAATAAAGTAAGACCAGGTGCTTACATCAACGTCAAATCAAAAGACATTGCAATGACACGCCTTGGCGGTGATGGTGTCGTAACAGTGCCGCTAGCACTCAGCTTCGGTGAGTCAAAGAAATTGATGAAAATCCGACGTGGCGAAGACCTATTTAAAAAGCTAGGGTATGAGCAAGAAAGCCCACAACTCTTGTTGCTAAATGAAGCATTCAAGCGTGTGAGTGAAGTCTTGCTTTATCGTTTGAATACAGGCGAAAAGTCAAACGTAAGCCTTTCGGACAACGTAACGGCTCAAGCTAAATATAGTGGTGTCCGTGGGAATGACATCACAGTAACAGTCAAAACAAACGTAGACGACCCAAGTTCATTTGATGTTGTCACATTCCTTGATACGGTAGTGATGGACTCACAAACTGTAAAAGTCTTGGCTGATTTGAAAAACAATGATCTAGTTGAATTTTCAGGAACTGGCGAACTGCAAGCAGTGGCTGGTGCTAAATTGACTGGCGGTACTGACGGTGCAGTCTCAACTCAAGACTACTCAGAATACTTCAAGGCGCTTGAAACAGTTGAATTTAACTATATGGCCTTGCCAGTAGAAGACGCTTCTATCAAGAAGGCAGCTATCAACTTCATCAAACGTATGCGTGAAGATGAAGGACTTGGCGCTCAATTGGTTGTTGCAGACTCTGACGCTGACAGTGAAGCAGTCATCAACGTTAAAAACGGTGTTATCTTGTCTGATAAGACAGTTATCGATAAGACTAAAGCGACTGTTTGGGTTGCAGCTGCAAGCGCAAATGCTGGTGTCGAGAAATCATTGACTTATGAGAAGTATGAAGATTCTGTTGATGTTGTGGGTCGTTTGAGCCATACAGAGACGATTGCTGCTCTTCAAAAAGGACATTTTGTGTTCACAAACAAACGTGACAGAGCTGTTGTTGAAAAGGATATCAACTCACTTGTAACTATCACGTCAGAAAATAATCAAGACTTCCAAAAAAACCGTATTCTTCGTACTTTGGACGATATCGTGAACGATACTCGTTATGCTTTCTCTGAGTATTTCCTTGGTAAAGTAAGCAACAACGAAGATGGACGTCAAGCGTTTAAAGCGAATCGTATTCGTTACTTCAAAGACCTTGAGGCTCGTGGTGCTATTGAAGACTTCAAAGTGGAAGACATTGAAGTACTACGAGGTGAGTTGAAAGAGTCTGTAGTGGTTAACGTTAAAGTGAAACCAGTGGACAGCATGGAAAAACTGTACATGACAGTTACAGTAGAGTAGGAAAGGAGACAGTATGGCTTTTTTAAAAGGTCGTGACGTAATCAGCGGTCAGGAAGGTACCGCTTTTATTCACATCGACGGAAGAAATGAGTTCATGTTCTATATCAAGGAACTTGAAGCGACAGTTAAGAAAAACAAAGAAGAAGTCCGCACCCTTAACAAACGTGGTACGCATGTAAAAGCGACTGGTTTCAAGGGAGAAGGTAAGATGACCATCTATGGTGTCACTTCAACATTCAAGGAAATGATGTTGGACTACATGAAGAATGGTCGGGATACATTCTTTGATATCCAAGTGACCAATGACGATGCGACAAGTTCAATCGGTCGCCAAACAACTATCTTGCGTGAATGTAACCTTGATGAAGTTGTGATGGGTCAACTAAAAGTTGAGGAAGATTTCTTGGAAGAAGAAGTCAACTTTACTTTTGAAGATGTGGATATCTTGGAAAAATTTAATGCGCCTAAATTAGGTTAGAAAGAGGATAAATAAATGGCAATTTCAGACTTTTTACTAGAAAACGTTCAGCAGGAAGAAACTAAGGAAGTACACCTTAAGCGTTTCAAATCTCCTTTTGTCATTCGAAGTATTGACGAAAGTCTAAACGATACATTGAAGAAACGTGCGACAATAAAGAAGAAAAACCGTCAAGGTGTGGCTATTCCTGAGTTCAACAACGATAAGTACATTGACTCTTTGATGTCTGCCTGCGTTGTTACGCCAGACTTGAAAGATGCTCAACTACAAGAGTCTTATCGTACTGTTGGGGATGAAGCAGCAACTTTGAAAGCTATGTTGAAGATTGGGGAATATGCTACCCTAATGCAAGAAATCCAGTCGCTTAACGGCTTTGATGAAGACATAAATGATCTTGTTGAAGAAGCAAAAAACGACTAGAGGACGGGGACGCAGAGTTGAGTTATGCTTACTACTGTTTGCATCAATTCAACTGGACTCCGTCCTTTTTGGATAGCTTATCTAAACGTGAGAAAGCCTTGATTTTTGCCTTTATCGATATCCGAGTAGAGGCAGAAGAAAAGGAACACAAAGAGATGGAAAGAAAAAGCAGAGGAAGGAGGAGACGGTAGAAGATGACTACATTAATGCAAACACTAGCGCTTAAAGATAAATTTTCTAATCCTTTGAACAATATTAATAACACAATCGATCGAACCATCGGAAAATTTGGCGATTTGGACAGACGTGTTAAGAAAATGACACAGACTGCAACGATTAAAGTTAAAGCAGATATGCCTAAGAATTTAACTGCACCCAAAGTTTCTAGCCCTGTCACTCCTAAACCTGTTGCTCCTAAAGCTACTAGTCCTGTAGCGCCTAAAATGGCGACACCTATCGCTCCTAAACTTCCTTCGGCTGGGCCTCTTGTTGGTGGTTTAGGTGTTGCTACATCCATGCTTGGTCGAATGACTTCTATTTCTCGCGCTTTGAATTTCATGGTTGCTATTCAAGCCTTGAGGCAAATGGCTAATTTAATGAGTGGTCTGATTAAGTCAGGCGATGATTATATTCAGACCATGGCAAGGCTTAAGACAATAGAAGACGGCTCTAAGACAGGCCAAGAACTTCAAGATAGTATCATGGCAGCGGCACAACGCTCAAGGACGGGCTTCGGTATCATGGCAGACTCAGTGGCTAAACTACGCTCACAAGCTGGAGAAGCCTTTAAAAGCAATGATGAAGCTATTGCATTCGCTGAACAGTTGAACAAGCTGTATAAAATCGGTGGTGCTAGTTTAGAGCAACAAAAAGCAGGGACACTTCAAATCACACAGGCGCTTGCTTCAGGAGTTCTTCGTGGTGATGAGTTCAACTCTATGATGGAGAACGCTCCGCTTGTTGCCCAAAAACTAGCTAGACATCTTGGTGTCAGCGTTGGTCAACTGAGGGGAATGGCTAAAGATGGCCAACTAACTGGAGATATCCTTAAGAGTGCCTTGCTTGGTTCAGCAGTTGAAACAAACGCTGAATTTGCGAAAATGCCGATGACCTTTGCCGACATGATGACACAGGTTGGTAACGTTGCTTCATACGCATTTCAGCCTTTAATTCAAGCATGGCAAGAGTTCATAAACAGTACCGCTGGACAAAACTTCATGGCAGGTTTAGAGACCGCTATGTTTGCGATTGGCCAGATAGCTTTATGGCTTTTTAATCTCTTTGTTGCAGGTTGGAACTGGGTTACTGAGAACATCAATATAGTCATGACTGCATTAACACTTCTTGCGGCAGTTGCTCTTATAGCAGGTGTTGCAATGTTTGTAGCGGGTTTGATGGCAGGAGCACCTTGGGCTTGGCTGATGCTGATACTGATAGGTGTAATTGGAATCGCGCTATTAATCGGTACAGCTCTAAACGCTATGGGGATTTCATTCTTAGACGTTGCAGCTGCTATCGTTGCAGCCTTTGTCTTTGTCGGAACGATTGTTTATGACATTATTATGTTCGTTATTAATCTTGTCATGTATATGATTGCACCGATTGTAAATTTCTTCATAGCCATTTACAACATTGGTGTAGCAATTGCAGAGTTTTTGAGAAATGTCTTTAAGCACCCGATTTATTCCATCAGAAAGTTATTTTATAATCTTATTCGAACTGTATTAGATTATTTTGCTTCGTTTGTTGATGGGGTAGTCAATGTAGCGCAATCTATCGGTAATGCTTTTATAGCCGGTGCCAATATGGCTATTAAAGCTATCAACTGGATCATTGACGCTTTAAATAAAATACCAGGAGTGAATCTAGGAAAAGTTGGCGAAATGGGCTACATGTCTAATGACGGTAGTTTTGCCAATGGTATTCGTGCGATGGGAGAGATGTTTAATCCAGGAGAGGCTCCTGATGATTATGAATCTTTTGACGGCATGCGTGCTAATATGATGACTCCAGGCGGTTTGTGGGATGGGATGAAAAATCCTTTCTCAACTGCTGGTAATGCTTTTAGTGGTACTAAGGCTTTTGGTCAAGGTGTTGGTGATGCCATGCAAGGCTTCGCTGATAAGATGAAAGGTCAAGACGAACTTGCTTCTAAATTTGACCAAATGAACCAAACACCAGCAGGAGCAGGTGCTCCTTCTGGTGGTGCTGGTGGTCTTGGTGACAAGCTAGGCAAAGGCAAGAACATTGGTAACGTCGGTAAGATTGAAGATGAAGTCAAGCTGAAAGACGAAGATATCAAGATGATGCGTGATGTTGCAGAACGTAAGTACATCATTGATTACCAAGTTTTAACACCTCAAGTTAGTGTTAAATATGAGTCTAAAAATAGTGCTACTGAACAGGATATCGACGATTTGGTTGACAGAATTGAAGAAAAGATTGTCGGTTTGGTCGATAGCGACCTAGGAATTGCGTAGGAGGTAGAAAGAAATGGCGATTGGTATTTTCGTAGAGTACAAAGGTCAAGTCACACAACTTCCTGTCAATCCAGAAGAGCTAAAAACGAAGAATAGCGCCAATAACGAGTCAACGACTAGTATTGCGCTAGGAGAAATAACCCAGATGAGTTTTCCTAAACTCTCTGAGGTTACTTTCACTTCATTCTTCCCTAGAGACACTTTCCGCTCTTATGTCCTGAATAAATCAGGAACGCCTGAAACCTATGTCCGACTCTTAAAGAAAATCATGGACGGGAAAGAACCTTGTCGCTTGATTATCTCTGGCGTGGGTATCAATATGCTTGCGACAGTTGAGAGTTTTGAGCAACAAAGAAAAGCTGGTATTCATGAGGATGTTTACTACGACATCACTTTCAAAGAGTACAAGATGGCCAAGGCTCGGTTTGTAAAAATCGAAAAGAAGGTATCAGAGGAGAAGAAAGCTAGTCAACCTCAGAAAGAGCAAGCCCCTTCGACTAAGAAAGAAGTGACTATCGGTGCAAAGGTGCTTGTTAATGGGCAACTTCATAGAGATAGTTATGGAGAAGGCCCGGGTCAAACTGAGTCAAACGCAACTAGATTTGTCAATTATATCAATATGAAAGGGTCGCATCCTTATCACGTTACCATGCTGGATGGCGGTTGGCGTGGTTGGGTTACTGCTGATTCGGTGCAAGTCCTATGATGGAATTTCTAATTCAAGATGTGAATGACGGTAAAGTCTTTGATATCACTGAGTTGGTCGGAGGTGTCAAATGGGAAACCAGTATTGATTTTCAGCCGGGAAAACTTGAGTTTGATATGATTATAGACTCGCAGGTTGCTTGTAACTTTGGGGATGTTATCCGCTTCAAGGTGGATGATAAGGGCATTTTTTACGGCAAAGTTTTCAAGAAAAAGCGGAAATCAGCTAAGAAATGGTCGGTTACTGCTTATGACAGAATGAGGTACCTGAAAAACACCGACACAATCGTGTTTGAAGCCTCTAAAAGTCATGAAATCTTTAGTAAGATTTGCGAAATCTCAGAACTTGAGTACAAAGTTGTCGATGAGGGAAACTGGACGTGTCCTGAGAAAATCGAAGATAAGAAAACTTATTTTGCGATGATCCAGAACGCCTTGGACTTAACATTGATTCATGGTGGAATGTGGTACATCATCAGGGATAACTTTGGTACAGTCGAGCATATAGCCTTAAATTCGCTGATTACTGACTTAGTGATTGGTGATGATAGCGTAGCTACAGACTTTGACTATGAAGGCTCTATCGATGATAGTTTCAACTATGTGAAGCTGACTAAAGACAACAAACAGAGTAAAAAGCGTGAAGTTTACGTCGTGAAAGACTCTAAAAATGTTGCTCTTTGGGGCAAGTTGCAGTACCACGAAAAAGTGGATGAAAAGATGAATGAGAGTCAGATTCAACAAAAGGCTGAACTCTTATTGAAAGCTAAGAATCATCCTAAAAAGACTTTTAAAGTTCCTTGTTTAGGACATCTTGGAATCAGTGCAGGCAACAGTGTTGTGCTGGATTTTGCTGATTTAGAGTCCGAAGGGATTAAGAAGAACAGTCTTGGCATCATCTCTAAATGTACCCATAAGTGGGATAAGGTGCATACAATGGATTTAGAATTGAGGACGCTGGAATAATGGCAGGAGAGTTGTTAGCACGCCTTTTGGCGCAAGGAGTAGATGATGGGACAGACAGAACAGATATTGTTTTTGGCTCTGTCACATCTGTTTCTCCTCTCACAATCAAGGTTAATAATAAACTTGAAATCCCTGAGTCTTTTTTAGTTCTAAGTCCGATGGTTAAAGAACTACGTACCGGAGATACTGAAGGAGACAACAAGAGGTGGATTGTTTTTCGTGATCTTGAAGCAGGAGACAAAGTCTTAATGATTAAAGCCCAGAACGGGCAATTATACTACGTTTTACAAAGGATGGAGTGAAGATGGTAGATATACGAAACATTGAAGAAGTTGTTTTGCCATCCTACACTTATCAAGTGAAAAATGGCAGAATACACGGATATATTGACGGCTTAGAAGCCATGAGGCAAGCAGTTGAAAAGATTTTGCTTACAGAACGGTTTGAGTGGGTCATCTACTCTTCAAACTACGGAGTAGAATTAGAGCGCTTGATTGGAAAGCCTTATGATTTTGTCAAAGCTGACCTTGAGAGAACAATTTCTCAAGCCTTGTTAGTTGATACAAGAATTAAAAGTGTCCAAAATTTCTTCATCGAGCAACAAACCAAGGACAGTTTGCTTTGTGTCTTTGAAGTCCATACCATATCTGGTTTATTTAAAGTTGAAAAGGAGGTGACGCTGATTAATGATAGGTGATTTCTTAGAAAAATACACGTTTGATTATCTGATGAATGACGCTCTTTCTCGTGTCAATGAAAATATTGATACACGGGAAGGTTCTATCATCTATGACGCATTGGCGCCTGCTTGTTATGAGTTAGCTGGTTTTTATTTGCAGTTGAAAAATCTACTGCTAGATACATTTCCACAGACTGCTATTGGGCAATACCTAGACTACAAGGTGGAAGAGTTCGGTCTACATCGTTATCCGTCCAAGAAAGCGGTACGCTTTGCGGAGTTTAAAAACGAGAGAAAAGAAGGCGTACAAATCGCTTTAGGTTCTCGTTTTGCGACAATTGACGATGCTGCACTCATCTACAAGGTTGTTCGTGCAACAGATGTAGTAGGTAAGTATGAAGTAGAGTGTGAGACGACTGGAGTTGTCGGAAATCGCTACTATGGTAATATCTTACCCTTAGAGAACTACAGAAACCTCGCCACTGCAGTCTTAGGGGAAATCGTTACATCTGGCCAAGATGAAGAAACTGACGATGAATTGCGGAAGCGTTTCTTGATTTACGTCAATGAGAAACCGTTTGGCGGTAACTTCATCGAGTACATTCAGCGTGTCCGTGAAATTGACGGTGTTGGCGCAGTTCAGGTTTATCCAGTTTGGAATGGCTCAGGAACGGTTAAAGTAGTTGTTTTAGACAACGACTTAAACTTGGCATCTACCGAGACAATCAAGAAGGTGCAAAATGTTCTGGATCCACTAGAATATACTGGAAAAGGCGTTGGACTTGCTCCTATCAATCATCGTGTGACGGTTACGACTGCGACACGCTTCCCAATTGATATTGAGTTTAAACTTGAGTTGATGACAGGATATCAGCTAAATCAAGTGAAAGAACTGGTAGACAAGACACTAGACCAGTATTTCTTAGACTTGAGAAAGAACTGGGCGCAATACTCAGATGTCAACACCTACAGTATGAAAATCTATCGCTCGCAGTTAATGGCCAAGTTACTGACCATTACAGGTATCGCAAACGTTGATAAGATGAAATTGAATAACCGTGAAGCTGATTTAGCACTTGTTTTTACAGGACAATTACAACAATTGCCGTATAAAGGAACAGTGAGGACAGTTTAATGGTAAAAGAGGTAAACTTATCTGAATACGTTCCAGATTACTACGAGGGCGTCAAGGATATGAAAGAACTGGTTCGAGTTGAAAACGCTCTGTTTAAAGACGGGACTGTCTCATTAGAGCAGTTCATCAAGAACCAGTTTATTATGTATTGTGACGTTCCTACCTTAACAAAATTTGAAGAAGTCTACGGTATTGTTGCTCACGCCGACGATACGTTAGACTGGAGAAGAGAGCGTGTTTTGTTGCGGATCAATATGAGGCCACCATTTTCATGGTGGTTTTTAATTCGCAAATTAGACGACCTTTTTGGCAAAGGAAAGTACAAGGCTTCAGTAGATTTCGCTAATCAGGTTTTGCTGATTGAGTCTGGAGCAGAAACGAGCGGACTTTTCAGAGAATCGGTCATTTTTGTCAATGCAATCAAACCAGCAAATATGGGCTATACACATATCCCGACAGTAACTGAACGAGTCAAGCTGAAAGAACGGTTATTCAAGACTTCGGTAGATTTCGCTAGAGCAGGTTATGCAGTTGTAGGAGTGACACCTTTTGAATACGAAGGGCCACAAGAGGAGGTTTTATTCAATGATTAAAGAAACGTTACTAAATACAGTTACAGAAACCGTACTAGCTAAAATCAACAAAGCAAGATTGAATGACAATCAGATTATGACGATACAGAAACAACGAGAGCAACGTTTTGTTTTGATTGATTTCTTGGTACCAGACTCAATCAGAGAAATCAATAAGATTGAGTTGTTAGACGCTTCAAATGTACCACAGTCTGTCATTGATGTATACGTTCCGATTGAAACAACGACACGATTCAAATATAGACTGGAGGTGCTAACAGATGGCTAAAATCTGGAGGTCAAGAGATATTATCGGCGCTGAGGATGCGCAACGATGGGAAAACAAAGCCGACTTAAATCACAGGCACAAGGTTGCAGACATCGACGGTCTGCCTGAAAAAATTGACGAGTTCACCAGAAGTAAGGCTGAGAAAGTTGACCTAACTGGTCACATCAACAACCGAAACAATCCACATGGTGTCACTAAACAACAAGTGGGACTAGGGAATGTCACGAATGTTGAGCAAGCAAGTAAGCAAGATTTTAACAATCACACAACTAATCGCAACAATCCACATAGCGTTACGAAGCACCAAGTCGGTCTGGGTAACGTAGACAACGTCAGACAAGCAAGTTATGAGTCTGTAGAGGCTTTAAAGCGTGAGTTTCAGGAGCATGAAGATAGACTAAACGCTATTGAGTACATGTTCTTGCAGAATGACTTCACTGCACCAATTCGTACAGACGACGGTACAGAACATACCTTACTTGCGGATGAAAACGGCCGTGTGATTGTCGCTGATTGGAAATATATTATGGAGGTATAACATGGCAGTAATTAGTACACAGACGCGAAAAGTAACTGATTTGCCACAGGCTAATCAGGTCAACAACTCGGACAATATCATGATTCATGATGGACGTGGGTTGAAGAAAGTGTCTGTGCAGACTTTTAAAAACGGAGTGAGTCCAACTCCCGCAACAGCAACAGCTGGTTCAAACGGAGTTGTCCGACCTGACAACTCAACGATTACAGTCGACAATTCGGGTGTTTTGCGAGTAAACAGATCTGCACTTGGGATTCCAAGTACACCGTCTGAAGTGGTTGCAAATAAGCTGATTAACCAGAACGGAAATCAGCAAATGAAGTATTGGTATGGGTCTAAATCCCAGTATGAAGCAATCAGGACGAAAGACTCAAACACAATCTATGATGTGTATGAGTAGGTGATGCTATGGCTACAAGAGAAGGTATCTATGTTGGTGGCAAAGATATTGTCGAGCGATATGTGGGTGACAAACTTGTTTGGAGCAAGTGGATAAGAATCGGATCCGCTCGAAGTATAAATAGTCCTAGAAGTTTAAAATCAACAACTGTATCAATGGATATTAACAATTCATCAAGATTTATCAATCACCCTCGCTATGGAAGAGGAAAAACTAAAAAAGTAAAAATTGTTGATGAGAACAATAACAGTAATGTATTTTTTGCCAAGTTCGCTTTTATCGGCGATCGATATGAATCTGATGGTGCATATCTTTATGGACTAGGTGATCATTGTTTTATCGAATTTGAAACAGAAACAGATAAAAACGTATTTTTAAATAACAAATCGCAAAATTACACTTTTTATATTAGATAGGAGAAAATTAACATGGAATTTGTATTAGTAAATAAATTTTTTAGAGTTGGCAAGACGGAAGTCTCTATTCAATGTGACAAGCCGTTAACTTTTTTCACTCGTGAATTAGACGGTGACCGATTGGGCGACACGGATGAAACACTCATTGAAGCAATTAAAGATGTGCTACGAACTGAGTTAGACCCTACAAGCGCTATTGTACAAGCGCAAGCTAAACTGCAAGAAACTCAAGCTAAATTGGAGCAGAATGAACAGAAACTGGCTCAGACAGAGCAGAAAGCGACTCAAACAGAAGCGAAGCAGAATGATCTTGAAGCACTTGCAAATCGCATTAACAAAGTAGTGCGAGTGATGGCTCAAGATTCAATCATGGGTGAGAAAGTTTCTTACGGCACGACCTATAAAGAAATGGTTGAACTATTCCCTATTGCTGAAGTTGGAAAAGTTTATGAACCAGGTGCAATCTTTGCGGTCGAAGACCCTAACCACGCTGAAGTCTATGGAGAAGGTAAACGCATCCTGATTCAAACCAATCAGTCATTTACTTATCAAGGAGAAACCCTTGCTCAACTTGAAGGAACACCTTACCAGAATGGCGTACTAGCAACTTGGAAGTTTAATGTACCGAAAGCATCAAACGAGCCTACGACTGTTGCGCCAGCAACAGCAGTTTCTACAACAGCTACCGTAACTCCTGCAGTTTCAGAACCTTCTGCTACAACAGTTGCACCTAACTAATAACGGGGGGTAACTATGGACGTCTTACAACAGATAGAACATTTCTTCATGAACGTGCTACCATCGGCTTCACCGATTATTATCGCTTGGCTTAGCTACAAATTGCCGAAAAAAGCCAAAGAAGAGACGGAGAAAATCGTTTCGGAACTAACCGATGTTAAGAAACAGATTAAAGATGTCCAGACTACCGCTAAAGATAGCAATTCCAAAATCGACGAAGTGCAAGAAAAATTAAAAATTCACGATGAGGCGCATCTAAATACCATGAAGTTGCGCCTTGACCGTGATATGCGACGGGCTATTAACAGAGGATATACCTCTAGAGATGAATTCTCACTAGTAGAAAGTATGCACAAAAGCTATAAAACTCTAGGAGGCAATGGATACATAGATCGTTTATACTGCGATTTTGAGAAATTGGATATTACGACAGATATCTTAATAGATGATAGATAGAAAGAGGTTCAGAATGGGTTGTAACAAACGTAGAGTTAATACAACCAATTTGGCTCGAACTGATGGTGGCGACCTTATTAAGCAAGGGGATTTGTCTTCTACTTTTGGATTTGAATTGTTAGACGAGAATTACCGTGTTATGACCTCATTTGAGGGGCAAGAAGCGGTTGTTACTCTAACAAAGGGACAACGCAGGTGGAAGACAACCGCTCCCGTCACTAGCCATTCTGTCAATTTTAATTTAGATAGTATTCTACCGAGCGGAAAGTACCGAGTAGAAATCTCGGTTGGAGGGTATATCTTCCCAAGCGATCGAGATACTTATATTGAAATTGAAGACTCAGATAAAGAATTGGTTACGGAAGAAGTCCATGCTTTAAAAGAGCTGGATATTGCAAAAGAAGTCGAAAAACAGCTTGCAGGTAGAACTGTAGGCGAGAGCCCAGCAGGTCATGAATTGCCAGACCTGCTCTTTTATTACAATTTAGGAAAGGTGTAACACAAAATGGATACTACAAAATTAACAGCATTCGCGCAGGCAGTGGGGGAAGATAACAAAAAGGTAAACGAAGAGCTGAAAACGAAAGTCAGCACGTCTGACATGAACCAAGCAATTACCCGTGCTAAATCCGAGGTTAAGGCTGAAATCTTGGGTGAGGGAACGCCTGAAAATCTTGATACGTTGAAAGAAATCGCAGAAAAAATCACGAGCATGGGGCAAGACGAAAACGGCGCACTTCTTGGCAAAGTAACTGAAGTCAGCGGACGTGTAGACCAGATTGCCAATGTTGATTTGGTCGCAACCTATAACGCAGCGAAAGCGTGAGTGCTATGAGTAACCTTGAAAATCTAGCAACAGCTATTGGTAGGGATGTCAAGGCGATCAAAGAAGATTCAGAGTTAAAGGATAGGGAAGTCCAGGAAAGACTGGACTCTCTTGAGAGTAGACCGAGAGTCAATCCAGAAACCCTCGTTACAAAAGCGGAGCTGGAAGAGAAAGGCTACTTGACCTCCCACCAAGACTTGTCTACTTATGCCCAAAAATGGGAGTTGTACAATGATATCCCCATCAAGGCTAGGATTTCCGCCTTGGAAAATCGCCCGTCATTTGACAATCTGACCTCCAGTCAGAGAGAAAGCTTAAAAGGGGAAAATGGGCATAGCTTAAATGCCAATGTACGTATCGAAGGAAGCTATCGAAACGGTGCGACTAGTCAGTTGAATTTGATCGCGGACGTCTACTATGACGGGACACGGTTAACCAGTGGCTATACTCTTGATTATTACTACCGTGGTTTTGGCAATAATAGCTGGGGTGTTTTGAGAAATCAAACGCCTGATGCAAATGGTAAATTTGGTCAGTGGAATGCTACTCAGCGCTCTGGTGGCTGGTTTGAGGTCTACATAGTTGTAACGCACAACGGCATTAAAGCAGCTGCTAGCACACGTCTTGATAATGTCAGTGACGGTGCAACAGGTCCAGCTGGTGCACGAGGCGCTGATGGCGCTAGAGGACGTGACGGAGCGCCCGGCCAAAACATCATCAACCAAAACGGTGGGCAAGCCTTGAAATATTGGGTTGGTACAAAGGCTCAATATGAAGCTATCAGAACGAAAGACCCCCATACTATCTATGATGTGTATGAACCAAAATAGAAAGGAAACAACATATGACACAATTTAACG
>NZ_VMLD01000031.1:0-946 GCF_013276485.1 Streptococcus sp. 4886
CTTGTCTGCCAGCGTTCCGTCTGGTTTGAGGTAGTACCAGCCTGTTCCGTCTGCGGACTGGACGAAGGCGTTTGATACCATGGCACCTTCTTTACCGTCTAAGTAGTACCAAGTCTCCTTGTACTTGACCCAACCCATCTTCATGGCACCCTCTGTGTCAAAATAATACCACTTGTCAGCGATTTTCTTCCAGCCTGTAGCCATTTCACCTGACTGGTCAAACCAGTACCAGTTGCTGTCTGTGTGCTTCTTCCAGCGGTCTGCAAGCATGTAGCCTGAGCCGTCGAAGTAATACCAGGTTCCGTTGATTTTCTCAAACTTATCTTTTGGATAAGAGCCGTCTTCTTTAACGTACCAGTAGCCAGTATCGTTTTTCTTCCAGCCCGCTTCAACGCTCAAGCCGTTTTCAATATCCTGCTTGAACTGTTCGCGGCTAATGCCCCATTTGGCTAGATATGGATAAGGGTCAATGTGGTCTGAATGGTTGTCGGGTTGGTTATTGGTGCAGTATTCATGCGTTTTGATACCTGCCAAGTCGTCTGTATCAAGCGTTTTAGGCAAGCCTGCTTCATCAGCTAGATTGCGTAAGAGTTCGATATACAGACGGTAGTCAGCCATGAACTCTTCTGTAGTTGAATGACTTTCAATCAGTTCAACTGCTGCATAGGTCTCAGCATTCCAACCACCCCCAACGTCCCAAGATCCGTTATTTACAGGGCCTACTTGCATGACACGACCGTTACCAACGACATGAGAAAAGAACCCAAGCTCAGGGTTCTTTCTGTAGTGATAATCAGCTTCATTTTGCACGGTAGAATTACGGTTCCCCGTAGAGTGAGCGTGCACTTGTCGATATGGCGCATAGCCTACTTGTGGCAAGCCTGTGCGTAGTCTGCTTGTATCGATATCCATTACTCTTGTCCTTTCCAAGCGTCATTCATCTGTT
>NZ_VMLD01000032.1:0-1191 GCF_013276485.1 Streptococcus sp. 4886
TAGAATCCGTCTACTTTTACAAATACCTTTACATCGTTTTACTATATCTTACAACACCTTTTAAAACAGCTATATTTTGAGCTTTTAAATAAATGTTTTTACATCACTTTACAGAGATTTACGACACTTTTGCCCCTTTTTTGCCCCTTTTAAAACAAAAAAACCGCAAGCCTGAGCCTGCGGTTAGTGTAATCTATTTTGAAGTCTTTCTATTTTGTTGTAATCAAGCCATCTGGTTCAACTGTGAACTCTGGCTTATCAGCCATTGTTCCGTCTGCCTTGATGTAGTACCAGCCTTGACCTGCTCTGACGAATTCATTAGATACCATGTTTCCGTCCTTACTATCTAGGTAGTACCATGTGTCCTTATACTTGACCCAACCTGTCTTCATGGCACCTTCTACGTCGAAATAGTACCACTTCTCAGCGATTTTCTTCCAGCCTGTGGCCATTTCGCCTGATTGGTCAAACCAGTACCAATTGCCGTCTGAGTGCTTCTTCCAGCGGTCTGCAAGCATGTAGCCTGAACCGTCGAAGTAATACCAGGTTCCGTTGATTTTCTCAAACTTGTCTTTTGGATAAGAGCCGTCTGAGTGTACATACCAATAGCCTTTATCGTTCTTCTGCCAGCCTGTTTCGGCGCCTAGGCCGTTCTCAATATCTCGCTTAAACTGTTCACGGCTAACACCCCATTTCGCAAGATAAGGATACGGGTCAACGTGGTCGCTACTGTTATCCGGCTGGTTATTCGTACAGTATTCATGCGTTTTGATACCTGCCAAGTCGTCTGTATCAAGAGTTTTCGGCAAACCTGCTTCATCTGCTAGATTTCGTAGCAATTCGATATAAAGGCGATAGTCTGTCATGAACTCTTCTTTAGTTGAATGGCTTTCAATCAATTCAACTGCTGCATAGGTCTCAGCATTCCAACCACCCCCAACGTCCCAGGCACCATTATCAACAGGTCCTACCTGCATAACACGGCCATTTCCAACGACATGAGAAAAGAACCCAAGTCCAGGGTCCTTTCTATAGTGGTAGTCCGCCTCATTTTGAGCAGTTGAGTTGCGGTTGCCTGTTGAGTGAGCATGTACTTGTCTATAAGGTTGCACTCCGACTTGTGGCAAGCCTGTACGTAGTCTGCTTGTATCGATATCCATCCCTACTCCCTCCAAGCGTCATTCATCTGTT
>NZ_VMLD01000033.1:0-568 GCF_013276485.1 Streptococcus sp. 4886
TGCACGGTAGAATTACGGTTCCCCGTAGAGTGAGCGTGCACTTGTCGATATGGCGCATAGCCTACTTGTGGCAAGCCTGTGCGTAGTCTGCTTGTATCGATATCCATTACTCTTGTCCTTTCCAAGCGTCATTCATCTGTTTCACGGCTGACTCAACAAAAGTATCCAAGTCCTTGTCGGTCATACTGATGTTATATTTGATCAGCTCTGCACGGATTTTAGCACGAGCCTGTGCCAATTTTTCATCACCTTTATAACCTGTCTCAGCAGCCACCTGCTCAACGGCATTCACTGCATTCTTGGCTAGGATTTCAGCGATAATCACCGCTTTTTCTCCGCCTTTACGCAAAAGGTAGTCTTTTACTGCTTTTACAATACCGCCTACTGCTACTGCTAAAAAGCCTGTCGCAAAGGCAATGATGAGTTCGTTAAATTGTGTCATATGTTGTTTCCTTTCTATTTTGGTTCATACACATCATAGATAGTATGGGGGTCTTTCGTTCTGATAGCTTCATATTGAGCCTTTGTACCAACCCAATATTTCAAGGCTTGCCCACCGTTTTGGTTG
>NZ_VMLD01000034.1:0-1187 GCF_013276485.1 Streptococcus sp. 4886
AAACGGATTTTTATGGTGGAATTAAGTGTGAGACTTTTGAGTTAGAAATGAGGTCTACTATGACAAAACATAAACACCTTACCCTTTCAGACCGTAATGATATCCAATTAGGTTTAGAGCGCAGTGAAACCTTCAAAGCTATTGGACAATCCATTCTAAAAGACCCGACTACTGTTTCTAAAGAAGTCAAACGAAACAGACAAGTCCGAGAGTCTACATGCCATAACCTTCCTTGCCCTCTACTCGACAAAGTTCCCTTTGTCTGTAACGGCTGCCCTAAAAGAAGACAGAATTGTGGCTATAAGAAGATCTTCTACCTCGCTAAGCAAGCTCAAAAACAATACGAACAAACTCTTGGCGAAGCTCGTGAAGGAACTCCCCCTCAATTCCAAGACCTTCTGGGACATGGACAAAGTCATTTCTGATGGGGTTAAAAAAGGACAACACATCTATCATATTCTCAAAACTCATAACCTTGATGTCAGCTCCTCAACTGTCTATCGACACATCCGAAAAGGGTACCTATCTATCGCTCCGATTGATCTTGCCAGAGCCGTTAAATTCAAAGAAAGACGAAAAAGTAAGCTACCTTCCATCCCTAAAGAAGCTAAAAAAGGCCGTTCCTATGAGGATTTCCAAAACTATTTAGCACTGAATCAACTAGACTCTTGGCTGGAAATGGACACAGTTATGGGGAGAATGGGAGGTAAAGTCCTACTCACCTTCAATCTATCTTTCTGTAACTTTATCTTCGCTAGACTTCTGGATAATAAAACTGCCCTTGAGGTTACCAAACATCTCTATGACATCAAGAACACTCTTCACCAAGCGGACAAAGATTTCTTCCAACTCTTCCCTGTCATTCTTACCGATAATGGTGGAGAGTTTGCCAGGGTTGATGACATCGAAATGGATGTGCGAGGAGAGAGTAAACTCTTCTTTTGTGACCCTAATCGCTCTGACCAGAAAGGGAGAATTGAGAAAAATCACACGCTGATTCGCGACATCCTAACAAAGGGAATTTCCTTTGACAACTTAACTCAAGAGGACATCAATCTCGTTTGTTCGCATGTCAACAGCGTCAAACGTGCTGCTTTAAATGGAAAGTCAGCCTATGAACTCTTTGCATTTACCTATGGAGAAGAAATTCCTAAGCTTCTCGGCATTTCTAAAATACCTGCAGAAGA
>NZ_VMLD01000035.1:0-1742 GCF_013276485.1 Streptococcus sp. 4886
TCAACTCTTACTATTATACAGGCTTTTCTAACTTTGTCAACACCTTTTTTAAAATTTTTTTACTTTTTTCAAATCGCTAACTTCTCAAAATAACTTCCACTTACCTGACCAAAGTGGAAATTAGTCTAAAACGGATTTTTATGGTGGAATTAAGTGTGAGACGTTTGAGTTAGAAACGAGGTCTACTATGACAAAACATAAACACCTTACCCTTTCAGACCGTAATGATATCCAATTAGGTTTAGAGCGCAGTGAAACCTTCAAAGCTATTGGACAATCCATTCTAAAAGACCCGACTACTGTTTCTAAAGAAGTCAAACGAAACAGACAAGTCCGAGAGTCTACATGCCATAACCTTCCTTGCCCTCTACTCGACAAAGCTCCCTTTGTCTGTAACGGCTGCCCTAAAAGAAGACAGAATTGTGGCTATAAGAAGATCTTCTACCTCGCTAAGCAAGCTCAAAAACAATACGAACAAACTCTTGGAGAAGCTCGTGAAGGAACTCCCCTCAATTCCAAGACCTTCTGGGACATGGACAAAGTCATTTCTGATGGGGTTAAAAAGGGACAACACATCTATCATATTCTGAAAACTCACAATCTTGATGTCAGCTCCTCAACCGTCTATCGGCACATCCGAAAAGGATACCTATCTATCGCTCCTATTGACCTAGTCAGAGCCGTTAAATTCAAAGAAAGACGGAAAAATAATCTACCTTCCATCCCTAAAGAAGACAAAAAAGGGCGTTCCTATGAGGATTTCCTAAATTATTTGGCTCTTAAGCAACTGAACTCTTGGCTGGAAATGGATACAGTTATGGGCAGGATGGGAGGTAAAGTCCTACTCACCTTCAATCTATCTTTCTGTAACTTTATCTTCGCTAGACTGCTGGATAATAAAACTGCTCTTGAGGTTACCAAACACCTCTATGACATCAAGAACACTCTTCACCAAGCTGACAAAGATTTCTTCCAACTCTTCCCTGTCATCCTGACAGATAATGGTGGATAGTTTGCCAGGGTCGATGATATCGAAATGGATGTGCGAGGAGAGAGTAAACTCTTCTTTTGTGACCCTAATCGCTCTGACCAGAAAGGCAGAATTGAGAAAAATCACACGCTGATTCGCGACATTCTACCTAAAGGAACTTCTTTTGACAACTTAACTCAAGAGGACATCAATCTCGTTTGTTCTCATGTCAACAGCGTCAAACGCGCTGCTTTAAATGGAAAGTCAGCTTATGAACTCTTTGCCTTTACCTATGGAGAAGAGATTCCTAAACTTCTAGGTATTTCTAAAATACCTGCAGAAGACGTCTGTCAGTCGTCTAAATTACTCCAACATAAGTTCTAAAAACTAATCTTTAACCCCATTCAAACGTCTTACACTAACTTCCACCATAGCGGAACTTAATCTGAAACGCTTTCAGATGAGGGGATTTTGTGCGCTCTTTTTTTCGATTCATTTTGGTTACAAAAGCGATGAAATCAAGCATGAGTAAAACCAGTGGAACTTACCCTGACACGGATTCTCACTGGTTTTTACGATTTTTATCACACTAACTTCCACTTGGATTAGCGGTGGAAGTTAGTTTGGGAATTTACCCTTTTTTCAAATCTCTAACTTCTCAAAGTAACTTCCACTTACCTAACCGAAGTGGAAATTAGTCTAAAACGGATTTTTATGGTGGAATTAAGTGTGAGACGTTTGAGTTAGAAATGAGGTCTACTATGACAAAACA
>NZ_VMLD01000036.1:0-3645 GCF_013276485.1 Streptococcus sp. 4886
TCAGTTTCATCTACAACCTCAAAACAGTGTTTTGGGCAGGCTACGGCTAGCTTCCTAATTTGCTCTTTGATTTTTTGAGTATAAGGACATGTTGGATTCTATGTGCTGTATTGTCAACAATACACTCTTCTTGTATATCTACCAATATGATTTACAGAATTTTATTTTACTATAACTTTACCTATATTCCAAGACAAGAAATAAAATAATTAAAAACAAAAACGCATATAACCAATAACTAGCTATATGCATTTTAACACTTAAAGCGAACTGTTAAGTTGCGACTATTAGTATCCAGTCAGAAATATACAGTTTATTTACGACTAGCAAGTCATTTACCCGGCAATAGGAGCTCATCTAAATTGATTTTTTCTTAGAGTAGAAATTTCTACTAAAACTATCTAAATAAACTTTTAATCTCTATGACGGACAAAACGTGTCTCAGTTATTCATCAACATCCAAGGTTCTAGTAGTTGACCCACTCCCCATTGGAGTTAACTTGATAACCATCTACTATAGTATTAACCGCTAATCTTCCGCTTTCATTAACATAGTACCATTTATCTCCAACTTGGAACCATTGATTTACCTTCATTGCACCAGATGATTCCTGATAGTACCAATGGTCTCCATCTTTTATCCAACCAGTTTCCATTGAACCGTTAGCATTGAGATAGTACCACACACCGCTGGATTCAACCCAGCCAGTGGACATTGCTCCACTCTCACTCAAGTAATACCATTGGTTACCATCTTTCACCCAACCAGTTGCCATCGCACCAGTAGAACTCAAGTAGTACCATTTACCCGCTTCCTGATGCCAGCCTTTCACCACTTCACCAGCAGATGTATAAAAATACCACGCACCATTTTCTTGCTTCCAACCAGTCGTTACTGGAACTTTAGTCTCAGTTTTAAGAGGAGTTAAAGTAACATCTCCTACATAAGATTGGAGGTAACGAGGAGCAAAAGAAGTAAGAGGAGAGTTTGCTACCATTCTGCCTGAAGGCTCCATAGACACTTGATTCTTCTCTGACTTCCTTTCTGTCATCTCCTCAGATACATCTTCTCTTACTGTATTCATGGTCTCGACAGGATTTTCTTTCGTATCTTCAGGAATTCTACTACCAGCTAGTGTAACTGGTAAATCATGCATACTGTCAATTCTACCGGCCAGTAGACCTGTAATTTCTTGACCTGCATCTTCTTTATTAAAGGTGAAAAGTAGAGTTTTTTGATCTGCCTGGGTCAAGAAGGTAGCTTTGTGTCCATTCGCTAAAGTCAAAGTCGGAATAGAATTCACTAGTACCTCAGAATCAAATTGCATAGCTAAGATGCCTTGTTCTGCATCCTCTTCTTCTGTTTCCAATTTACGAACTTCCCTGATAGTTACACTCGTTGGATATACCGGATCTTTTGTTAAAAATTCCCAGTTAAATTTTCTAAATGATAGGGTATAGGCATTCTGTCCTTTTTCAGTATGTTCATACAAGATACCATACTCACCATTTCCTAATTCTTGAAGCGAATTATAGGCAAACTCTCCTTTTTGAATTGGTCTATGATGTAACCAAGTCAAGTCTCCGTTGTCCTCTACACGAGCCAAATGAGCCATTCCATTCGTCCGTTTAGGTCCTCCTGAATTGGTTAAAATGATGTATTCTTTTCCTTCGTGCATGGTGTGAATAGCAGCCATTTGGACATAAACATCTTTAACCTGATTGTATCTCTTGATTTCTTTGTCCCAAGTTTGCCCACCATCTTTACTTGTGGCAACCTGTAAATCACCCGTTAATCCTCTCATAAAGAGTTTCACATCACCATTATTTAACTGTACAGCAACTGACTCTGTATTTTGGGCAGGACTATTATTCATAGTTGAGGAATGAATTTTCCTTCTGCCTACCGTCCTATCATCATTAACAGCAGCTCCAGCCTGCCATGTTTCTCCATGGTCATCTGAATAAATCAAACGAGAAGACTGAGATCCGCTTAGATGAGAGATAGCATTGGTGGTATAAGTGGGAACTAGGATACGTCCCTTGTGCTCTCCTGTTCTAAGCACAATTCCTGTACCTGGACCTGTTCCTAAAAATTTCATCCAATCTTGGCGAATTGATGGTGTAATATCTCTTGGTTGCGACCAAGTTTTCCCATCATCATCACTATAGGAAAGCCACAAATAGCTCGTATAGGCTACACGAAATGGATTTTTAGCAGATTGAGCAAAGTAGATATTTCCAAGAAGCTCTTCTCCTTTATAGAGGTCACCCTTATCTCTGTAGGCTTCTTCTTTTGGATCCACTACAACGCGATAATCTGTTTTTTGATTATTTGCATCATATACTTCTCCGTTTTCTCGAACAGTATATGCTTGATTTTCCCCTTGTTTATATAGTAATTGATAGTGCTTGTCTCCAACTTGTTGATAAGCTTTTTGAGGTTTGTTTGGCATTCCAAAGACAGCTCGACCTTCTGGAAACATATCGTAGATTGAAAAAATTCTCTTTGTGGTAGGATCTTGAACCAAGACCATATCGATATTAAGTGGAGATGGTGCCTGTGGATCTTTTGCTTCTGGATTGTCTCGTAGATTAGTCAAGGTTAAGGTTGGCTGCCAAGTAGTTCCCCCATCCTCACTTCTCCTAACGACCATAGCAATATCTCCCCAATCAGAATGGTGGAGACGACGCTGATCTGCCCCTGCCAGTAATGTTCCTTTATCCGTACGTAGCAAAGCTGGAATCCGATAACTCTTAATTCCTTCACTATTTGGCTTATCATTGACACCACTCATAAACAACTCTTGCTTCTCTGTCAAGACTGCCCCTTCAGCAAGTGACGGCTCAATATCTGTCACATCAAATAACTGGCTACGTTTTTTGACTTCCTCTGGAGTTAGAGCACGATTGTATACAGTCAGATTACGAATAGAAAGATCTGAGCCCCACTTCAGTTCTCCTGCTCTATTAGTTGCACCTAACTGGAGTTTATCCACATCTGGCATGTCTGCCAGGAATTTCCCTGACTTTTTATTCGTACGAGATAATACACCATTCACATAAAGACGAACTTGACCATTTGGACTATCCTTTCTTGGTCTTTCAACAGTAAAAGTAACCGAATTATACTTGCCTGGTCTAATCTTCAAAGGCGCATCTGTATAACTTCCATAAAATTGACTACCATCAGCTCCACGTCCCTCTATCAAAGCTGTCCCATTATTGATTGCCATTGTAAAGTACTCATTTACTTTAGTTGTACTGGAAGCAGAAAAGAGATTGTAAAAACTAGGACCATCAGCAGCCGGTTTGAACTCCACATGAACAGTTGCATTTTGGAGTCCCTTTACTTTCTCCAACTCATCAGACAAGTCTACTCTTTTTTCGTTTGAATCATTCGTCTCTAAGTCATCTTTTTCTATCACTGTTTCGACATTTTCTAAATCTCGTGCATAGTAATCTCTTGGAATTTTTTCTTCTTGCTTGTCTTCATGTTCTTGCTCATTGCCAGAAAGTTCAGTCTCTGAAACAGACTCTACATACTCTGCAGGAAGAGTTATATTTTCTCCTTCCTCAGAAGGCTGGCTCTTTTCTGTATCAGTTAGGGTTGAGCTCCCCCCCCCCCCCCCCCCCCCCGCCACC
>NZ_VMLD01000037.1:0-573 GCF_013276485.1 Streptococcus sp. 4886
GAGAACGGTGATGTTACACCGAATGTTAATGACGAAATCGTTAAACCAGGTGAAGTGAAAGACAAGGTTGAATACCTTAAAGTCGGAAACGATGTTGTGAAACGCACTACATCTTATACGGTGACCCCTGAGAACGGTGATGTTACACCGAATGTTAATGACGAAATCGTTAAACCAGGTGAAGTGAAAGACAAGGTTGAATACCTTAAAGTCGGAAACGATGTTGTGAAACGCACTACATCTTATACGGTGACCCCTGAGAACGGTGATGTTACACCGAATGTTAATGACGAAATCGTTAAACCAGGTGAAGTGAAAGACAAGGTTGAATACCTTAAAGTCGGAAACGATGTTGTGAAACGCACTACATCTTATACGGTGACCCCTGAGAACGGTGATGTCACACCGAATGCTAATGACGAAATCGTTAAACCAGGTGAAGTGAAAGCAAAGGATGAATACCTTAAAGTCGGAAACGATGTTGTGAAACGCACTACATCTTATACGATAACCCCTGAGAACGGTGATGTCACACCAAGTACTTCAGACTATAAAAATTCGTCTAAATTGACT
>NZ_VMLD01000038.1:0-6060 GCF_013276485.1 Streptococcus sp. 4886
TACTTCGATATTGATTATAGATAACTTTTCGTCTATACTTAGGGGTGAACACAATGTGATACTTACAATGCCACTTTGTGTGCGATAAACTATGAGCCTTTTGTGCCATATTTTTCTCCTTTCGCTTTACAATTGGCTTGAACACCTTTATTGTATCGCGTTCGGAGTTTTTGGGGTATAACCTTCGACGCGCACCCGCATAGCGGGTGGTTTTTTTGTCTCGCACCTAACGGAGCGAGACGGACTGAAAGTCACATAACAAAAAAGCATTCCGTAAATTTTTACGAAATGCTAATTAACATATTTTAGTTTTAAGAACTACCTTATTATTGTTCTATGAGTGCTCATAAAGTTTTTGTCACTTTCTATATTTACTTAAAAAATAAATAAGTAAGTAACAAATATATTTTTTCAAGCTAGATACTAACTTCCAGCATTTTTAGAATCATCAAAGCGATATTCTTGTTTTCTATCATCAATTTCAATCGTCAATAATTTATCCTTAAGTTCTCCTACTTTTGTATTCGAATTATCTCTTATTGTCATGCTGATTGCATCATAACTATATTTATTATTTCCAATTCTTAACTGATTCTTTTCTAAATAAATTATTTCATTTTCATCGTTGCTTGATAACTCTTTTTTGTTTTTTATGATTTTATATTCTCCTCTCCCATGAGTTTCCATTTTAGAATTTAAAATACTATTAAAAAATAGTGTAACTATTAGCAATGCTAGAAATACCAACCAAACATTATGATCAGGCCTCTTCAATTTCCTCAGGCGTTCATTTTTCCTCATAATATAAAAATCATTTAATGTACTTGAATGGTCTAAAATAAAGTAGTCTTTATCGATTTTTAAAATATGATTGGAGATAATTTTAAAATTTTGAGTATGGCCTGATTTATCCATTAATACATTATCAGACAATCTATAATACTCTGTTTTTGTGGGCATGTTTTTTATAAACGTATTTTTGTATCTATAATAGTATATTTCTTTATCAACACTGAACTTCTTTTTATTTCTAATTTTAAAATATTTTCCATCTCGATTTAAGAATCCATCTTCATTAATCACAGGTAATAAAAATCTGCAAATCATATTAATTAAACTTTCTTTATATTCAAAAAGAATAATAAAGGAAAAGAAAACAATTAATAGTTTTACTAATGCACTGTAAACCGTAAAATAAGAAAGGTAAGTTGTGTTTCCTACTTCAATATTACTTGAAGTTGAAATATTAACAAAATATAAAAATACATTACTGTTTGTAATTTTTTCCGATAACAACAAAGAAAAATATAATAGAGGAACGAACAATAACACATTGAACTTCATTTTGAAGAAGCTCTCCTTTAGTTCAGTATCAGACTCTCCCATTTGAGGACGTATTTTTTTAGGAAGTAAGTATTGAATATCTTCATTCAAAATTTGAAGAAGAACAGAGACCAGTATAAGAGATATAAAAGTCCAATTGAAGAATGAAGATTCAATTCCTACTATTGAAAATAAAAATATGGGTATAGCAATCACTAAAAGCAATAAGTAAGGGGAAATGTTTGATAAATAACTAAAAATTCTAGTAAATAGTAATATTGTTATCACTATGAAAATGAAATTTTCAATAAAAATACCGTAGGGAGTATTATATAGCCACTCTTCACCCATCATTATTAGAATAGATGTTCGTAATATAAAAAACAAAAAAAAGTATCTAATTATACAGAAAATAATTTTAAATATACCTCTAAGTGAGATAGTATTTGATATTTTAGTTATTTGACTGTTTAAGTCTCCTAGGTCCGTATTTACATTTTCTTTCTCTAGGAACCAAACACATACCATTAAACTTAGATAGCAAATAAGCGCAATAATAAAATATATTTTCTTTTCCATATCTGAAAATATGAAGTAGATTAGAAAAAATAAATTTACTATATCTAAAATCGTTGAGATTACGTAATTATACTTCATTGGTTTTCGTATAAAAAAAACTATTTATCATATTTAAAATTTCCTTTATTTATATCAAATTCCATAATTCATTCTCTACTAAGATCTATAAAACTAAATATTTTAAGATTTTGTTAAACTATAAATTCCTTAATCTGTCTGCCCCCTCATCTTTAGTTATTTCATAGTTATAAAACGGCAATCCAATAATCCGATATCGTTCATCATCGACTAATGTTTTTGATTCTGATTGAAGAGAGGTAAACTGGAAAAATAATATTACTTTTGGCATCTTTTAACGGAGATTTATATTTTATGTCGAGCAATTGTTCATACGAATTGCTTCCGATAATTTCCAAATTGTGTTTATTCTATCCCTGTTATTAGTCAATGACTTATAATTTAAACGCTCACTACTAATATGTAGGAGCTATTTTTTCTTGAACAAGCGGATGTAGTCCTGTTTACTATGAATAATATCTGATATAAAGACAGCTTTTTTATCCTCTAAAATATGATAGAAGGCTAGGTAATCGCCTAAAATGATGCATCTGGTTTTGTGGGGTGGGTATATAATACCTCCTACTCTTTCATCAGCATCGAATCCTGCTTCTGGGAAGACTTCAAGACGCTCCGAATATTCTTAACTGTGTTTGCTCCTGCCTGTTCTGAAAAGTAGTTAGCTGAGATATAATCTTTAATACCTCTTAGCTGTTCTTGTACCGTTTCGGAGATAATAAGGCCATATGCGTTCTCGTTAAATTCCAAGATTAGCCCTCACTTCATCAAGGCTGCAAGTTCTTCCATGTTCTAAATCTTCAAAGCTACGGCCAATTTCAGCACGCAACTTTGATAGAAGTTCTTCTCTTTCTTTGTCTACTTGGATTTCAAATGGCAAGGCTTTATTTTCTACAATATGCTCTAAAAACAAGTTAAAACTGACTGTCATATCAAGATTTTGCGCTGTGATAATAGCTTTAGCCTTCTCTAACAAGTCTCTGTTAGTTTTAAAGTTTACCTGTGTGTTTTTTTCTAAAACATCCATAGTAGTACCTCCTTTTAGACCATTATATCACTTTAAACTATGCAGGTCTAGTTACGTATAGCTACCTATAACTGTATATTAAAAAGCTATTTTAAAAACAAAAAAAGCACTAAAGGGAAGCGCCCAAAAGTGCTTAATATCAGGAACTTAAAAATGATGAGTTCAGCAGGCAAAAAACTAGCACAGCCAAGCGGTGCTTTTTCTATTACAATTATAGTTTTCAGGAGCCAATCTAGGAATATTTAAATGAAATGTAAGTAATTATCACTAATAAAATAATCAATGAAAAATAAAATGAATGACGTAAATAAAAATGCTTCCACTTGTGCGAACAACCCTCTTTGCATTTACTGCTCATGCAGTTTCCAATTTCCTTATTGGTGATTCTAGCAATCCATAATAACAATGAATACATCAATGTTATTACACCAATTAACATCAGACATGAAATTATTATCATCTTAGAAAGATTCATATTTAATAAATCATCTCCGATATCAAAAACAGCTCTTGCTACTTCAATGCCTCCAAACATTACAAAAACAAATGCTGAAAAAATCCCTAAAATTGCTATGAAATCCGTGTAGATAGATGATTTTGTTTGTTCAATATCGTCAGATTGTTCCTGTACAGTTTTAAGAAGTTTATTAGAGTTGGCTGATTGCCCCTGTATATATTTAATAAAATATTTAGCTTGACTTAGTTGGCTTTTAGCTTCTGTAAGAGTATTATTAGAGGCGTCTGATTTTTTCTTTACATCTTGAAGAATTAATCTAGCTTGGTTTAGTTGGCTATTGACATCTTTTAACCCCTGCTCCACTTCCTTAGCAACCCTTGATATATAAGATTTCTGAATTTGAGATAAGCTATAATTAGAACTTATTTTCTTAAGGTTCTTATCTAGTATTAATTTCTTAGCGTTATCATCTGCTTCTATAGTTGAAGATAAATAATCGATGTTCCTATTTAACGTTTCATTGAGCTCATTGCTATTTTCATTCTGGTATACAAATTCAGCAATATAATCGTATGGAATTACTAAATTTTCCTCAGTTAAATTATCTTGAAGCGATTTTACAATACCATCATCATGATTAGAGATATCACCAACTAAAAGAAGTTGGATAAAACTTGTACTTATCTGAGCCATTCTAACTCCTCTGGATGGTTGTTAAAATAATTCAATATCTCTTCATTTGTGTATTTTATCCCTTGAACACCATCACTAATTAACTTTTCGTACTTTTTCCATGGTTCCTGTTTATGAGTTTTCTCCACTATATCAAAAATATCTACATCAGAAAATCTATCAATAACTTTCTTTAACAAATTAGCATCAAGTTCTGGAATATCTTGTGGTTGATACTTAAATATTTTTATGTTTCCTAATGAATTATTTTCTATATTCTCAAAATGAAAATATTCTTTAACAATATCCTGTTTTGTTATTTGAAAAGCTCCGAATCTTTTATATTCATGATATACACTTGGTACAACGGGACCATATTTCCATTTCTCCATTTGTTCCTCAAAAAGAGGATTTTTAGTGTCAACAATTTTAATTACATTGGCAAAATATAATATTTTTTGTAATATGAGGTTGTTAATTGAATAGCTCTTATCGTTAGAATATTCAATTATATAGTTCGCAATAAATAATGGTGGTTGCATTACTGAATCTCCTTTTACTCTTATTATATCACGTAGTTTAAGGACTACAAAACATTTTAGTATTTTTCTTTCTCAATACCCAAACAATAAAACACTAGCAACTCGTTTAAACACACGTTTCAAACATGCTGGTGTACCTAATATTGGATTCCATGGTTTTAGACACACACACGCTAGTCTCTTGCTAAACTCTGGTATACCATATAAAGAATTACAACACCGTCTAGGTCATTCTACACTAGCTATGACTATGGACACTTACAGTCATCTCTCCAAAGAAAAAGCAAAAACAGCCGTCTCATTTTATGAGAAAGCTGTGAGTTCGTTATAAGTGATGACAAAAATGATGACAAACCCAGAAATCAACATTTTAAGACAAAGCAAAAAGCCCACTGTTGTAGGCTTCTTACAATATAAAGTCTTATCTTAAAGCATTTTGTTGTAGAATTCAACGACAAGTGCTTCGTTGATTTCTGGGTTGATTTCGTCGCGTTCTGGCAAACGAGTCAATGAACCTTCCAATTTTTCAGCGTCGAATGATACGAATGCTGGGCGTCCAAGAGTAGCTTCTACTGCTTCAAGGATTGCTGGAACTTTCAATGATTTTTCACGAACTGAGATCACTTGACCTGGAGTTACGCGGTATGATGGGATATCAACGCGTTTTCCGTCAACAAGGATGTGACCGTGGTTTACGAATTGACGAGCTTGACGACGAGTAGTCGCAAGACCAAGACGGTAAACAACGTTATCCAAACGACGTTCCAAAAGAAGCATGAAGTTGAAACCTAGGATGCCGCCTTTGATTTTTGTAGCTTGTACGAACAAGTTACGGAATTGTTTTTCACCTACACCGTAAGTGAAACGAAGTTTTTGTTTTTCAGCCAATTGCAAACCGTATTCTGATAATTTAGAACGGTTGTTTGGTCCGTGTTGTCCTGGTACGTAGTTACGACGTGCCAATTCTTTACCTGTACCTGTAAGTGAAAGGCCAAGGCGACGAGCTTGTTTCCAAGATGGTCCTGTATAACGTGACATGTGAATGTCCTCCTGATATAAATAATATTTCGGTGGAAATAGTCACTTAGAAAGCCCTGATTCGTGCAGATGCCCTTCGCCTAAACAGCCAAGGTTACTTATCATAAGACACCTGTTGACGAGCTTCATGCTTTCCTGCTGATATTTCACACAAAATCCATTTTACCATGAATGGCTAGATTTGTAAAGGGGTCTTAAGCTTTATTTTCACTGCCAGAGAGGTTTGTAACTTCTCAAAGTAACTTCCACTTGCCTGACCAAAGTGGAAATTAGTCTAAAACGGATTTTTATGGTGGAATTAAGTGTGAGACGTTTGAGTTAGAAACGAGGTCTACTATGACAAAACA
>NZ_VMLD01000039.1:0-309 GCF_013276485.1 Streptococcus sp. 4886
AACCAGTGAAGTAACAACTGCGATGGTTAAGAAAGTTGTTAAAGTTGGAACAAAGCCGACTGAAACAACTGAACTTACAACTTCTACGGAAGTGAGATATGAAAAGGATCCAGAACATACAAGAGGAAGCCAACCTACGACTATTCCAAGCGAAGATGGACTGAAAACAGTTACGACTAGTTATAAAGTTGATTCTAAGACAGGCGATATTACGGTAGCAGATGTTTCAGAGATGGTTACTAAAGCAGCTACACCTATTATCGTTAAGGTTCCGGCTAAGGATAGCGTTGAAACAAAAGTAATTCCAAT
>NZ_VMLD01000004.1:0-167704 GCF_013276485.1 Streptococcus sp. 4886
CTTGAGAAATGTTGATAAGAATGGTAGCCAAACACCAGCTTCTCCTTCGGATACAGCTCAGTCTGGGACAAGTCCTGTGACTCCGCCATCTGCTACAAGAAATCGCAGAACTCCTCCGCGCCGTGCTCGTAGAAGTGTAGGATTTGTAGGGAATTCCCAAACAGGTACAAACCCAACGACTGTGGACAAGTCAGAACTTCGTACTCTGGTAGAGGATCTGGAACGTCGCTTGCAAGACTTAGCAGGTCTATCTCCTGAAGTACTTGAAGAAGCACAGCGTATTTTGGGAGAGGCGCAAGCAGCTCTTGATAATGAAAACTTAACAGCTCAAGAATTGGCAGACCTCCTTGCTAAAGTTAGACAGGTTCTCAATTCTCTACAAACTGGCACATCAGCTGATAAGAGTCAGTCTGCGTCAAACTTAAATAAAGAAGCAGAAAGTACCAAGGGAGCTAAAAATGAGACAGAAGTCCCTCTATATGGTGTCTTAGGAGCTGCAGTTCTTTCTCTTCTAGGAGCTCTCCTCTTTGCAGTAGCTCGTAAAAAATCCTCTCAACTAGATAAGCTTTCAAGAGAATTGCACCAGCTTGTAGTTGAGCTAGAGGCTAGCGACAAGGATAAAAAAGTTCTAAACAAGGCTAAGAAATTAGCTGATGAAGCACGACTCTTTGTAGATAGCCATCAAAAAGATTCTCAAAAAGAAGCAGAACTAATTTCTGAAATCAAGACTGTTCTCAGTCAACTCAAAGAAGAAGTCTAGTTTTGAAGAAAACACTACTTTCAGGAACTGAGTGAGTAGCTTTGTAGCTATGATGAGGAAATAATAAAATCTCCAGATTAGGAACTATCAGTGAGTTCACTAGTCTGGAGATTTTTCAATATACTTCATTATTGGGGGATTACAAATAGTCAGATGTTTTTTTATTTTTTACAAATTTTTTACGAATAAATAGATGAGTAGAAAAAGAAATGGAGCTATTTATGAAAATCACAAACTATGAAATCTATAAGTTAAAAAAATCAGGTTTGAGCAATCAACAGATTTTGAAAGTGCTAGAATACGGTGAAAGTGTTGATCAAGAACTTTTGTTGGGTGACATTGCAGATATATCAGGTTGCCGAAATCCAGCCGTTTTTATGGAACGTTATTTTCAGATAGATGATTCGCATTTGGAGAAAGAATTTCAAAAATTTCCATCTTTCTCTATTTTAGACGACTGTTATCCTTGGGATTTGAGTGAAATATACGACGCGCCTGTGCTTTTATTTTACAAGGGAAATCTGGACCTCTTGAAATTCCCGAAGGTAGCAGTCGTAGGAAGTCGTGCTTGTAGCAAACAGGGCGCTAAGTCAGTTGAAAAAGTCATTCAGGGCTTGGAAAATGAACTGGTTATCGTCAGTGGATTAGCCAAGGGCATTGACACAGCAGCTCATATGGCAGCTCTCCAGAATGGCGGAAAAACCATTGCAGTGATTGGAACAGGACTGGATGTGTTTTATCCTAAAGCCAATAAACGCTTGCAAGACCACATCGGCAATGATCATCTGATTCTCAGTGAGTATGGACCTGGTGAACAACCTCTGAAATTTCATTTTCCTGCCCGTAATCGCATTATTGCTGGACTTTGCCGTGGTGTGATTGTAGCAGAGGCCAAGATGCGCTCAGGTAGTCTCATTACCTGTGAGAGAGCAATGGAGGAAGGGCGCGATGTCTTTGCTATACCTGGTAGCATTTTAGATGGACTATCAGACGGTTGCCATCATTTGATTCAAGAAGGGGCAAAATTGGTCACCAGTGGGCAAGATGTTCTTGCGGAATTTGAATTTTAAAAATGACCTAAGCTAGAATTCTGAGAAAAAATTAATTTCAAGATAAAATGAAGTAAATATCCCCACAATAAAACGCATCCTATCAGGTTTTCATCACTTGATATTATGCATTTTTTCTAAGTGAATCAGTAGAGTGGGGGACTTTTCTCATAGGAAGGAAAGCAATTTAGTGTAATTGAGAAAGGAGAGTTGCTTGTGACTAATCTTGGTCAGCTTATTATCAGGGAGCAGTATCGTCTCAAGTATTGCCAGTAAGGAAAAATAAATTCTTCAAAAGTAGAGATTACAAGGCTTGTTTAAGAAAGAATTTAAAGACCTTGACAGATAAAAATAAAATGGTTATTATAAAAAATGGTCTGAAATTGATGATGATACTCTTCGAAAATCTTTTTACGTCAGCTCAGCTTTGTCTTGTTGTGTTTTGAGCAAGCTACGGTTAGTTTCCGAGTTTGATTTTCATTTACTAGAAATGAAGCTGATGAGAGATAGCAGTAGACATTTGCGTCAGGATATGATGGAAAATGATAAAAAGACCTCATGAGATTGGCATATCAGACTACTAAAGCATTGAGTTTGTTAGGATTTTATACTCAATGAAAATCAAAGAGCAAACTAGGAAGCTAGCCGCAGGTTGCTTAAAGCACTGCTTTGAGGTTGTAGATAAGACTGACGAAGTCAGCTCAAAACACTGTTTTGAGGTTGCAGATAGAACTGACGAAGTCAGTAACATCTATACGGCAAGGTGAAGCTGACGTGGTTTGAAGAGATTTTCGAAGAGTATTAGCGACTAGTTAGCTAGGAAAGGAAGATATTTGTGACAAATAATAAACTGTATTCGTTGGTAGAATTTAGAAATAAAATATATGAAGAATTAGAACTCTCCAGAAGTGATTTAGCGATTTTACTATGTGCCATGCTTATCGCCTCTATCGGATTAAATATGGATTCGACTCCCGTGATTATTGGAGCCATGTTAATCTCTCCTTTGATGACACCTATTCTGGGAGTGGGACTCTCTCTAGCTATATTTGATTTTAAATTGTTAAGAAAATCTTTTAAAATATTAGCTATTCAAATTCTTGCCAGTTTAATAGCTTCAACACTTTATTTTTATCTTTCTCCCATTTCGTATGCTAGTTCGGAGATTGTTGCTAGAACCTCTCCGACTATTTGGGATGTTCTCATTGCTTTTGTAGGAGGGATAGCTGGTATTATTGGTGCTAGGAAAAAAGAGACCAATAATATTGTCCCTGGTGTCGCGATTGCAACTGCCTTGATGCCTCCTCTTTGTACGGTAGGTTACGCTATTGCTTCTGCTAATCTAAAATTTATCATAGGCTCCTCTTACCTATTCCTCATCAATTGTAGCTTTATTGTCATTGCGACTTATATAGGTGTCAGGTTGATGATGGTTAAGAAGCACTATTTTAGAGATAATGAAGAAGACTCTAAAATGCGCAGGATTTTGCTTTTAGTTGCTGTTTTGCTGATGATTCCGAGTTTCATCTCTGCAACGACTTTAGTGAAAGAAACATTGAAAAAAGAGTCCCTTAATAAATTTATATCAGAGCAGTTTCAGGGGCATAATATTTTGAAAAAAACCTATTCTAAAAAGAATCATACCCTAAAGCTAACCATTTCAGGAAATTATTTGACAGAAGAAGAACTCGATATGATTTCCAGTAAGAGGGGGGACTATGGTTTAAGTGATGTTTCTGTTCAAGTTTCACAATTGTCTGATTCAGAACAACTTAGCAAGGAAGAACTGGTAGAGTATTTCTTCCAGTATATCAAGGATAAGGAAGCAAAAGAAAAGGAAAAAGCCAATAAATTTGATACAGAGTCTGAGGAGCAATAATTTCTTGAGAATAGCTGGTTTCTCTCGTGAGTCTTCTATGTATATCAAAGGAAGACTGAGGTCTTAAGCATAAAACTTTTCTTCTATTATAGTAGCTAAGTCTTGACAGGGTTCAAAAAATGGTTTACACTTTATAAAGTTTATTACTTTGAAAAGGTGTGATACTGTGGCTACGGCAACAAAAAAGAAAAAATCAACAGTTAAAAAAAATCTAGTCATCGTGGAGTCGCCTGCTAAGGCGAAAACGATTGAAAAATATCTAGGCAGAAACTACAAGGTTCTAGCCAGTGTCGGGCATATCCGTGATTTGAAGAAATCCAGTATGTCCGTTGATATTGAAAATAATTATGAACCGCAATATATCAATATCCGAGGAAAAGGTCCTCTTATCAATGACTTGAAAAAAGAAGCTAAAAAAGCTAATAAAGTTTTTCTGGCGAGTGACCCGGACCGTGAAGGAGAAGCGATTTCTTGGCATTTGGCCCATATTCTCAACTTGGATGAAAATGATGCCAACCGTGTGGTCTTCAATGAAATCACCAAGGATGCAGTCAAAAATGCTTTTAAAGAACCGCGCAAGATTGATATGGACTTGGTAGATGCCCAACAGGCTCGTCGTGTCTTGGACCGCTTGGTAGGCTATTCGATTTCGCCTATTTTATGGAAAAAGGTCAAGAAAGGCTTGTCAGCTGGTCGTGTTCAATCTATTGCTCTTAAGTTAATCATTGACCGTGAGAATGAAATCAATGCCTTCCAGCCAGAGGAATACTGGACAATTGATGCTGTCTTTAAAAAGGGAACCAAGCAATTTCAGGCTTCCTTCTATGGAGTAGATGGCAAAAAGCTGAAACTGACTAGTAATGACGAGGTCAAGGAAGTTATGTCTCGTCTGACTAGTAAAGACTTTTCAGTGGATCAGGTAGATAAGAAAGAGCGCAAGCGCAATGCTCCATTACCCTATACTACTTCATCTATGCAGATGGATGCTGCCAATAAAATTAACTTCCGTACTCGAAAGACCATGATGGTTGCCCAACAGCTCTATGAAGGGATCAATATCGGTTCTGGTGTGCAAGGTTTGATTACCTATATGCGTACCGATTCGACTCGTATCAGTCCAGTAGCGCAGAACGAAGCAGCAAGTTTCATTACGGACCGTTTTGGTAGCAAGTATTCTAAGCATGGTAGCAAGGTCAAAAATGCTTCTGGAGCTCAGGATGCCCACGAGGCGATTCGTCCGTCTAGTGTCTTTAATACACCTGAAAGCATCGCTAAGTATCTGGACAAGGATCAGCTCAAGCTTTATACCCTTATCTGGAATCGTTTTGTGGCTAGCCAGATGACAGCTGCTGTCTTTGATACCATGGCTGTTAAATTATCTCAAAATGGGGTCCAATTTGCTGCTAATGGTAGTCAGGTTAAGTTTGATGGTTATCTTGCCATTTATAATGATTCTGACAAGAATAAGATGTTACCGGACATGGTTGTTGGAGATGTGGTCAAGCAGGTTAATAGCAAACCAGAGCAACATTTCACTCAACCGCCTGCTCGCTATTCTGAAGCGACACTGATTAAGACTTTGGAGGAAAATGGAGTTGGACGTCCGTCAACCTACGCACCGACCATTGAAACTATTCAGAAACGTTATTATGTTCGCCTTGTAGCCAAACGTTTTGAACCAACAGAGTTGGGAGAAATTGTTAATAAGCTCATCGTTGAATATTTCCCAGATATCGTAAACGTAACCTTCACAGCTGAAATGGAAGGCAAACTAGATGATGTCGAAGTCGGAAAAGAGCAGTGGCAACGTGTTATAGACGCCTTTTACAAACCATTCTCTAAAGAAGTCGCCAAGGCTGAAGAAGAAATGGAAAAAATCCAGATCAAGGATGAACCAGCTGGATTTGACTGTGAAGTGTGTGGCAGTCCAATGGTCATTAAACTTGGTCGTTTTGGTAAGTTCTACGCTTGTAGCAATTTCCCAGATTGCCGTCATACCCAAGCAATCGTGAAAGAAATCGGTGTTGAGTGTCCAAGTTGTCATCAGGGACAAATTATTGAGCGTAAAACCAAGCGTAACCGCCTCTTCTATGGTTGCAATCGCTATCCAGACTGTGAATTTACTTCTTGGGACAAGCCTGTTGGTCGTGACTGTCCAAAATGTGGCAATTTCCTCATGGAGAAAAAAGTCCGTGGTGGCGGCAAGCAGATTGTTTGTAGCAAGGGTGACTACGAAGAAGAAAAGATTAAATAAGAAGAGAGTCCTGAAAGTGAATTTCAGGCTCTTTTGGTTGGAACTTGACAAAATTCATCATTTTATGCGAAACTAGAAGAAGATTATTTTATACTCAATGAAAATCAAAGAGCAAACTAGGAAACTAGCCGCAGGTTGCTCAAAGTACTGCTTTGAGGTTGCAGATAAGACTGACGAAGTCAGGAACCATACCTACGGTAAGGCGACGTTGACGTTTTTCGAAGAGATTTTCGAAGAGTATTAATTAGGAGTAGTTATGCGTCTTATCTATCTGATAATTGGTTTTTTATCACTGGCTTTGGCTATTATTGGGGTTGTCTTGCCCTTGTTGCCGACAACGCCTTTCCTTTTGTTGTCTATTGCTTGTTTCTCCAGAAGTTCCAAACGTTTCGAAGACTGGCTTTATCATACCAAGCTCTATCAAACATATGTAGCTGATTTTCGGGAAACCAAGTCAATTGCGCGTGAACGTAAGAAAAAAATCATCGTATCCATCTACATCTTGATGGGAATTTCCATTTATTTTGCCCCTCTCTTACCAGTCAAAATCAGTCTGGGTGCTTTGACCATCTTTATCACCTATTATCTCTTTAAGGTTATTCCAGACAAAGAATAAGTAAAATTTGTAACTATTTCCCTTGATAAAATTGAAAGCATATTCACAATAATATGATATAATAAATTTAAAGTAATCTTCAAGGAGAATCAAATGGTTTACGAATTTTGTGCTGAAAATGTGACCTTGCTTGAAAAAGCTATGGAGGCTGGAGCTCGTCGAATCGAACTCTGTGATAATCTAGCAGTTGGTGGGACAACACCAAGCTATGGAGTAACTAAGGCAGCAGTTGAACTGGCAGCTAACTATGATACGACCATCATGACCATGATTCGCCCACGTGGTGGCGACTTTGTCTATAATGATATGGAAATTGCTATTATGCTAGAAGACATTCGCTTGACTGCTCAGGCTGGAAGTCAAGGGGTTGTATTTGGTACCTTAACTGCTGATAAGAAGTTGGATAAGCCTAATCTTGAAAAGTTAATTGCTGCATCAAAAGGAATGGAAATTGTCTTCCACATGGCCTTTGATGAATTGAGTGATGAAGAGCAGTTGGAGGCTATTGACTGGCTCAGCCAAGCCGGTGTCACTCGTATCCTAACTCGTGCTGGTGTGTCTGGTGACTCCTTAGAAAAACGCTTTGCTCACTATCACAGAATTTTAGAGCACGCTAAAGGTAAAATTGAAATTCTACCTGGTGGAGGGATTGACCTTGACAACCGTCAAACCTTTATCGATCAGCTAGGCGTGACTCAATTGCATGGAACTAAGGTTGTCTTTTAAAAAATAGAAAGGAACTGCTAGCTTTGGGTAGCAGTTTTCACTTATGTTTGAAATTTTTAAATCCTATCAGTTTAATAAAGAAAAAGCTCATGCCTATGGTTTTGTAGAAAATGGGGAAGTCTGGAATTATAGCTCCAAGATTTTGCAGGGTGACTTTGTCATGACAGTCTCCATCACTACTGATAATGTGAGTTTTCAGGTCTTTGATCAGGAAACGGGCGACCTCTATCCTCAAGTTCATATGGAAAGTATGACAGGAAGTTTTGTTGCAAGTGTCCGTGAGGCTTGTCTGGAGATTCTCTACCAGATTCGGAAGGTTTGTTTTGATGTGCAAGATTTTATCTGTCCTCAGACTAAGCGTATCATGGCTCAGATTCAGGAAAAATATGGTAATCAGTTGGAATATCTGTGGGAGAAATCACCTGATACGGCAGTCTTAAGACATGAAGGCAATAAAAAGTGGTATGCTGTTTTGATGAAAATCTCTTGGGATAAGCTGGAAAAGGGTAGAGAAGGTTTAGTCGAAGCAGTCAACCTCAAACATGATCAAGTAGTGGACCTGCTTTCACAAAAGGGTATTTATCCAGCTTTTCATATGAACAAACGCTACTGGATTAGTGTGGCTTTTGATGATACGTTGTCAGATGAAATGGTACTGGAATTGATAGAAAGAAGCTGGAATTTAACTTCTAAAAAATGAAATATTTCAAGGATTTTCAATAACTTTCAATTAGCTAAATATTCTCTACTGAAGAAATTTTCAGAAAATATTGGATTTTTTCTTGACAAGTGCTTTTGCCTATGCTAAAATACTAAACAAGATATCAAACGAAGGAGAAAGTCAAACATGAAAACAGCTAAGTTTAATCAATTTGCTTTGTTGTTGAGGTACTCGGGCTAGTGCAAAAAGCATTAGTCCTGTTTGGCTTACCAAGCGGGAGTAAATCAACATCTCGCTTGGGTTTCTGAGCGAGATGTTTTTTTAAAATCACATTTGGAAAAGGGGAAATCTTATGCGAACAGTTGAATTTCTAGATACCAGCCTTCGGGATGGAGAGCAGACACCCGGTGTTAACTTTTCAATCAAAGAAAAAATTGCCATAGCAAGGCAGCTGGAGAAATGGGGCATTTCAGCCATAGAAGCTGGTTTTCCGGCGGCGAGTCCTGATTCATTCACAGCAGTGCAGGAGATTGCTAAAGTCTTGAAGAAAACAGCGGTGACTGGATTAGCACGTTCGGTCAAGTCTGATATTGATGCTTGTTACGAAGCCCTCAAGGATGCCAAATATCCACAGGTTCACGTCTTTATCGCTACCAGTCCCATTCACCGCAAGTATAAGCTCAATAAGAGCAAGGAAGAGATTTTGGAAGCTATTAAGGAGCATGTTTCTTATGCCCGTTCTAAGTTTGAAGTGGTCGAATTCTCTCCAGAGGATGCGACCAGAACAGAGTTGGATTTCCTCTTGCAAGTTGTTCAAACAGCGGTCGATGCAGGTGCAACTTATATCAATATCCCTGACACGGTAGGATTCACCACACCAGAGGAATACGGAGCTATCTTCAAACACTTGATTGAGAATGTCAATACAGATCGTCAGATTATCTATTCACCACACTGTCATGATGACCTCGGAATGGCAGTAGCTAATAGCCTTGCTGCCGTCAAGAATGGGGCAGGACGTGTTGAAGGAACTATCAACGGTATTGGGGAGAGAGCTGGAAATGCTGCCTTGGAAGAAATTGCAGTAGCCCTCAATATTCGCCAAGATTACTACCAAGCAGAAACCAGTATTGTCCTAAATGAGACAATCAATACGTCAGAAATGGTTTCTCGCTTCTCAGGAATTCCAGTTCCTAAAAACAAGGCTGTGGTTGGTGGTAATGCCTTTTCTCATGAATCTGGTATTCACCAAGATGGAGTTCTTAAAAATCCTCTCACTTATGAAATCATCACTCCTGAATTGGTCGGTGTCAAGAGTAACAGTCTTCCGCTTGGAAAATTGTCAGGTCGCCATGCCTTTATTGAGAAACTAAGAGAATTGGCCCTAGATTTTACAGAAGAGGACATCAAACCACTCTTTGCTAAGTTCAAGGCACTGGCAGACAAGAAGCAAGAAATCACAGATGCAGATATTCGAGCGCTGGTCGCTGGAACTATGATTGAAAACCCAGAAGGCTTCCATTTTGATGATTTACAACTGCAAACCCATGCAGATAATGACATTGAAGCGCTTGTTAGCCTGGCTAATATGGATGGTGAGAAAGTCGAATTTAATGCGACAGGACAAGGTTCTGTTGAGGCTATCTTCAACGCTATTGACAAATTCTTCAATCAATCCGTTCGCTTGGTGTCCTACACTATCGATGCGGTGACGGATGGAATCGATGCTCAAGCTCGGGTCTTGGTCACTGTTGAAAACAGAGATACAGAAACCATCTTTAACGCAGCAGGTCTTGATTTCGATGTGTTGAAGGCTTCGGCTATTGCCTACATCAATGCCAATACCTTTGTTCAAAAAGAGAATGCTGGTGAGATGGGACGTAGCGTTTCCTATCGCGATATGCCTAGTGTGTAAAGGAGAATACTATGACAAAGAAAATAGTAGCTCTAGCAGGGGATGGAATTGGCCCAGAAATCATGGAGGCTGGTTTAGAGGTTCTGGAGGCTCTAGCTAAAAAAACAGGCTTTGTCTATGAAATAGACAGACGACCTTTTGGAGGTGCAGGTATTGATGCTGCAGGGCATCCCTTACCTGATGAAACCCTCAAGGCAAGTAGAGAAGCAGATGCCATTCTCCTAGCGGCTATCGGTAGTCCTCAGTATGATGGAGCAGCGGTTCGGCCTGAACAAGGCTTGCTGACTCTCCGTAAGGAACTCAATCTCTATGCTAATATTCGCCCTGTAAAAATCTTTGACAGTCTCAAGCATTTGTCACCTCTCAAACCGGAACGAATTGCTGGTGTGGACTTTATCGTGGTGCGTGAGTTGACAGGTGGAATCTATTTCGGAGATCATATTCTTGAAGAGCGAAAAGCGTGTGATATCAACGACTATAGCTATGAGGAAGTGGAGCGGATTATTCGCAAAGCCTTTGAAATTGCAAGAAATCGCAGAAAAATCGTTACTAGTATCGATAAGCAAAATGTTCTAGCGACCTCAAAACTCTGGCGGAAAGTAGCTGAGGAAGTCGCGCAGGATTTCCCAGATGTAACCTTGGAGCACCAGCTAGTCGACTCAGCTTCCATGCTTATGATTACCAATCCTGCCAAGTTTGATGTTATTGTAACGGAGAATCTTTTTGGAGATATTCTCTCTGATGAATCAAGTGTTCTATCTGGCACACTTGGGGTTATGCCATCAGCCAGTCATTCTGAAAATGGACCAAGTCTCTATGAGCCCATTCACGGTTCAGCTCCTGATATTGCAGGTAAAGGAATTGCAAATCCTATCTCCATGATTTTATCAGTTGCCATGATGTTGAGAGATAGTTTTGGACGTTATGAGGATGCAGAGCGTATCGAGCGTGCTGTTGAGGCAAGTTTGGCAGCTGGTGTTTTAACAAGAGATATAGGTGGACAAGCTTCGACTAAGGAAATGACGGAAGCTATTATTGCAAGGTTATGAAGTTAGACGAAAAAATTACTCTAGTTCTTTTGATTTGGAATGTCATCATTTTCGTGATTTATGGCATTGACAAATCCAAGGCAAGGAGAAGAGTTTGGCGCATCCCTGAGAAAATCTTACTTATTTTAGCCCTTTCTTGTGGTGGTTTTGGTGCTTGGTTAGCAGGAATCACTTTTCACCACAAGACTCGAAAATGGTACTTTAAAATAGTTTGGTTTCTTGGGATGGTGACCACACTAGTAGCCTTATATTTTATTTGGAGGTAATGGATGACAGGAAAATCGATTTTTGATAAATTATGGGATCGTCATGTTATCACAGGAGAAGAGGGGCAGCCCCAACTCATGTATGTGGACCAGCACTATATCCACGAAGTGACCAGTCCTCAGGCTTTTCAAGGATTACGAGACGCAGGACGCAGATTGAGACGGCCAGACTTGACATTTGGAACCTTTGACCACAATGTCCCGACGGTCAATATCTACGATATTCGAGATGTCATTTCCAAGGCTCAAATTGATAAGCTGGCTGAAAATGTTGAGGAGTTTGGGATTGAACATGCGGCCCATGGTTCTGAAAAGCAGGGAATCGTTCACATGGTTGGTCCAGAAACAGGACGAACCCAACCAGGAAAATTCATCGTCTGTGGAGACAGCCACACAGCAACTCACGGAGCTTTCGGAGCAATCGCTTTTGGAATTGGGACCAGTGAAGTCGAGCATGTCTTCGCTACCCAGACACTCTGGCAGGTCAAACCCAAGAAAATGCTGGTGGAATTTACAGGTGTTCCTCAAAAAGGAGTTTATTCCAAGGATTACATTTTAGCCTTGATTGCCAAGTACGGCGTTGCCTGTGGTGTTGGCTATGTGGTGGAATATCGGGGACAAGCGATTGATGCACTGAGCATGGAAGAGCGAATGACCATCTGCAATATGTCCATCGAGTTTGGATCTAAGATGGGAATCATGAATCCGGACCAAACCACCTATGATTATCTCAAGGGACGAGAATGTGTTCCAGAGGACTTTGAAGAGGCTGTGGCTGATTGGAAAACAATTGTCAGTGATGAGGATGCCGTTTATGATAAGGTTATCCAGATGGATGTCTCAGGATTGGCTCCCATGGTGACCTGGGGAACCAATCCTGCTATGGGCGTTGACTTTGACAGTAGCTTCCCAGAAATTAAGGATATGAATGATGAGCGAGCCTACAATTACATGGATTTGGCACCAGGTCAAAAGCCAGCTGATATTGAACTAGGCTATATCTTTATTGGTTCATGTACCAATGCTCGACTCAGCGACCTACAACTGGCTGCTCGATTTGTCAAAGGGAAGAAAATTGCTCCTAACTTAACGGCTATCGTAGTCCCAGGCTCTCGTCCTGTCAAACGAGCTGCGGAGAAATTAGGCTTGGATAAAGTTTTCTTAGATGCTGGTTTTGAGTGGAGAGACCCAGGTTGTTCTATGTGCCTAGGAATGAATCCGGACAAGGTTCCTGATGGTGTCCACTGCGCCTCAACAAGCAACCGCAACTTTGAAGATAGACAAGGCTTTGGTGCTAAGACCCACCTCTGCAGTCCAGCCATGGCAGCTGCGGCAGCTATTGCAGGGCGCTTCGTAGATGTTCGACAAATGCCAGAAGCCCAGTAAGGAGAGGATATGGAGAAATTTACAGTTTATACGGGAACGACCGTTCCTCTCATGAATGATAACATCGACACTGACCAAATCCTACCCAAGCAGTTTCTCAAGTTAATTGATAAAAAAGGCTTTGGTAAGTACCTTATGTATGCTTGGCGTTATCTGGACGATAAGTATACTGAGGATCCAGACTTTGTCTTTAACAGACCTGAATATCGTAAAGCAACTATCCTCATCTCAGGGGATAACTTTGGGGCAGGTTCTTCGAGGGAACATGCAGCTTGGGCCCTAGCAGATTATGGTTTTAAGGTCGTGATTGCAGGATCTTTCGGTGATATTCATTACAATAACGAACTCAATAATGGCATGTTGCCAATTGTTCAGCCCAGAGAGGTTCGAGAAAAACTAGCCCACTTGAAACCAAGCGATCAGGTAACTGTGGATTTGGAACAACAAAAAATCATATCACCAGTTGGAGAATTCACTTTCGAAATTGATAGCGAATGGAAACACAAACTCTTAAATGGTTTGGATGATATTGGTATTACCTTGCAGTATGAAGATTTGATTGCTGCATATGAAAAACAACGACCAGCCTACTGGCAGGACTAGAAGAAAAATAGAAAAGGAAATAGAACTATGACAAAACACATTCAATGGAAGGGAACACTTTCACAAGAGGGCTATGACATTTTAAAAGGTGAGGGCGGATGTATCGTTTGCCCTACAAAAGTTGGTTATATCATCATGACTAGCGATAAGGCAGGTCTTGAACGCAAGTTCGCAGCCAAAGAGCGTAACCGTAACAAACCAGGGGTTGTTCTCTGCGGTAGCATGGATGAGCTTCGCGCCTTAGCACAACTCAACCCAGAAATTGAAGCCTTCTACCAAAAACATTGGGATGAAGATATTCTTCTTGGTTGTATCCTTCCTTGGAAACCAGAAGCCTTTGAAAAACTCAAAGCATACGGTGATGGCCGTGAAGAGCTGATGACTGATGTGCGTGGTACTAGCTGTTTTGTTATCAAGTTTGGGAAAGCTGGTGAACAATTGGCTGCCAAACTTTGGGAAGAAGGCAAGATGGTTTATGCCTCATCAGCTAACCCATCTGGAAAAGGAAACCGTGGTAAGGTAGAAGGTATCGGAGAACGCATCGAAGGAGCTGTTGACCTTGTCATTGAGGCAGATGACTACGTTGCTTCTATCCAACCAGACAAAACGATTGAAACTCGCTACGAGCAAGGTGTGATGGTCTCTATGGTTGATAAGGACGGCAAACTCATCCCAGAACAAGGAGGAGCACGTTCAACTTCACCAGCTCCAGTTGTAATTCGTAAAGGGCTTGACATTGATAAGATTATGATGCACCTGTCAGACACCTTTAACTCATGGGACTATCGTCAGGGCGAGTATTATTAGTATAGAGAAGAAGTGGGGAGAAAATAATCTCTCCTCTTTCTTTTGTTTATTCATACAAGAAAATCCGAACAATAAATTTTGTTTTATAAAATTATTTGACAAAAACTGTACTTTGGTTTATAATAAATTAAGGAAACGTCGGAAAAGGCGTAGTGATGCGAGAGCATAGGTAGGTCATTACAAAAGAAACGAGACATCGATATGTTAAATGAATTTCCAATTTTTGATTACGAAGATATTCAATTGATTCCAAATAAATGTGTGATTAAAAGCCGTGCAGAAGCGGACACAAGTGTCACTCTAGGAAAGCACACCTTTAAACTACCTGTTGTGCCAGCGAATATGCAGACGATTTTGGATGAAAATGTAGCAGAGCAACTTGCAAAAGGTGGTTACTTCTACATTATGCATCGTTTTGATGAGGCAGGGCGCATTCCTTTTATTAAACGCATGCACGATCAAGGTCTCATTGCTTCTATCTCTGTCGGTGTTAAGGATTATGAGTATGATTTTGTCAGCCAGCTCAAGGCTGATGCTCCTGAGTATATCACGATTGATATTGCCCATGGTCATGCGGATAGCGTGATTTCTATGATTCAACACATCAAGAAAGAATTGCCAGATACTTTTGTTATTGCTGGAAATGTGGGAACACCAGAAGCCGTGCGTGAATTGGAAAATGCTGGTGCGGATGCTACTAAGGTCGGAATCGGTCCTGGTAAGGTTTGTATTACCAAGGTTAAGACTGGTTTTGGTACAGGTGGTTGGCAGTTGGCTGCTCTACGCTGGTGTGCTAAGGCTGCGCGTAAACCGATTATCGCTGATGGAGGGATTCGCACTCACGGTGATATTGCCAAGTCTATCCGTTTCGGTGCTAGCATGGTCATGATTGGTTCCCTCTTTGCAGGACACATCGAAAGTCCAGGGAAAACGATTGAAGTTGATGGTGAACAGTTCAAAGAATATTACGGTTCAGCTTCACAATATCAAAAAGGAGCCTACAAAAACGTGGAGGGCAAACGCATCTTGCTTCCTGCAAAAGGTCATTTACAAGATACTTTGACTGAGATGGAACAAGACCTTCAAAGTGCTATTTCTTATGCAGGTGGACGTCAGGTTGCTGACCTTAAACATGTTGATTATGTGATCGTGAAAAACTCTATTTGGAATGGGGATGCTTCCCACTAAGACGGCCTATCTCACTAGAAAAAAACTTGTTATTAGAGCAAATTTCTGTTATAATAAAACAAGTTTCCACCCTTAGTGTAATGGATATCACGTAAGATTCCGGTTCTTGAGATGGGGGTTCGATTCCCTCAGGGTGGATGTAAACATCCTAAAAAGCCTTTAATAGGGCTTTTTTCTTTACACAGCCCTAAATTGGTCCTTAAAACTGAAAATCTCTTTTTAAAGAATTCCCAAATGCTCTCCAGTCCCGTTTTAGAGTGACTCAGGGGGCTTTTTTTGATATAATAAAAAGGACTGTTATCAGTTAGAAAGAGGTTGGTATGAAAGAATTACAAACTGTACTTAAAAACCATTTTGCAATCGAATTTGCAGACAAAAAGTTACTGGAGACTGCCTTTACTCATACGAGTTATGCCAATGAGCACCGCCTCTTAAAAATTTCACACAATGAACGCTTGGAATTTTTAGGAGACGCTGTTCTACAGTTATTGATTTCAGAATATCTGTATAAAAAATATCCTAAAAAGCCTGAGGGTGACCTGTCTAAACTACGTGCCATGATTGTCCGCGAGGAGAGTTTGGCTGGTTTTGCGCGTGATTGCCAGTTTGACCAGTTTATCAAGCTGGGTAAAGGGGAAGAAAAATCTGGTGGTCGTAATCGTGACACCATTCTTGGTGATGCCTTTGAAGCCTTTCTTGGTGCTCTCCTTTTGGACAAGGATGTGGCCAAGGTCAAGGAATTTATCTATCAAGTCATGATTCCTAAGGTTGAAGCAGGAGAGTTTGAGATGATTACAGACTACAAAACCCATCTCCAAGAGTTACTTCAGGTCAATGGCGATGTGGCTATCCGTTATCAGGTGATTTCTGAAACAGGTCCTGCCCACGATAAGGTCTTTGATGTAGAAGTTCTTGTTGAAGGCAAGAGCATTGGTCAAGGTCAAGGTCGTTCGAAAAAATTAGCAGAGCAGGAAGCTGCCAAAAATGCCGTTGAGAAAGGGCTGGATTCATGTATTTAAAGGAAATCGAAATTCAGGGATTCAAGTCTTTTGCTGACAAGACCAAGGTCGTCTTTGACCAAGGTGTGACGGCAGTCGTTGGTCCCAATGGATCTGGAAAGTCTAATATTACAGAAAGTTTACGTTGGGCCCTGGGGGAGTCAAGTGTTAAGAGTCTCCGTGGGGGCAAGATGCCAGATGTCATCTTTGCTGGAACAGAAAGTCGCAAACCGCTCAATTATGCTTCTGTAGTTGTGACTCTGGATAATCATGACGGATTTATCAAGGATGCAGGTCAAGAAATCAGGGTGGAACGCCATATCTATCGTAGTGGAGATAGCGAATACAAGATTGACGGCAAGAAAGTCCGTCTGCGTGATATTCATGACCTCTTCTTGGATACTGGATTGGGACGAGATTCCTTCTCTATTATTTCCCAAGGGAAGGTTGAGGAGATTTTTAATTCCAAGCCTGAGGAACGACGAGCTATTTTTGAAGAAGCTGCTGGAGTTTTAAAATACAAGACTCGCAGAAAAGAAACCGAGAGTAAACTGCAGCAAACTCAGGATAATCTGGACCGCTTAGAGGACATTATCTACGAGTTGGATAATCAAATCAAGCCTCTTGAGAAGCAAGCTGAGAATGCCCGTAAGTTTTTAGACTTGGAAGGACAACGTAAGGCTATTTATTTAGACGTTCTGGTTGCTCAAATCAAGGAAAATAAGTCTGAACTAGAGTCGACAGAAGAAGAGTTGGCTCAGGTTCAGGAACTCTTGACTAGTTATTACCAAAAGCGTGAAAAATTAGAAGAAGAAAATCAATCTCTTAAAAAGCAACGCCAAGATTTACAGGCTGAAATGTCCAAAGATCAGGGCAGTTTGATGGATTTGACCAGTCTAATTAGTGACTTAGAGAGAAAATTAGCCCTATCGAAACTAGAATCTGAGCAAGTAGCCCTGAATCAACAGGAAGCGCAAGCTCGTTTGGCTGCTTTGGAGGATAAGAAAAAGGCTCTAAGTCAGGAAAAGGCTGAAAAAGAAGCGAACTTGGCACAATTAGAACACAATCTAATTCAAAATAATCAAAAACTCAATCGTTTAGAGGCTGAATTGCTAGCTTTTTCAGATGATCCTGATCAGATGATTGAACTTTTACGTGAACGCTTTGTGGCGCTTTTACAGGAAGAAGCAGATGTCTCAAACCAGTTGACCCGTATCGAAAACGAGTTGGAAAATAGTCGTCAGCTTTCTCAAAAACAAGCAGATCAACTAGAAAAGCTGAAAGAACAGTTGGCTACAGCTAAAGAGAAGTCTAGTCAGCAAAAAGACGAGCTTGAAACTGCCAAGGAGCAGGTTCAGAAATTATTGGCCGACTATCAAGCTATTGGCAAGGAGCAAGAGGAGCAGAAAGCTTCCTATCAAGCTCAACAAAGTCAACTCTTTGACCGTCTGGATAGTCTCAAAAACAAGCAGGCTAGAGCCCAAAGTTTGGAAAATATCCTTAGAAATCACAGTAACTTTTATGCAGGTGTTAAGACTGTTCTCCAAGAAAAAGCCCGCCTTGGTGGAATTATTGGTGCAGTCAGTGAGCACCTGACCTTTGATGTGCATTATCAAACTGCACTAGAGATTGCGCTTGGAGCCAGCAGTCAACATATCATCGTAGAGGATGAGAACGCGGCGACTAAGGCCATTGATTTCCTAAAGCGCAACAGAGCCGGTCGTGCAACCTTCCTTCCGTTGACAACGATCAAGGCGCGTACGATTTCTAGTCAGAATCAAGATGCTATCGCTGCAAGTCCAGGATTTCTGGGCATGGCAGATGAGCTGGTTACTTTCGATAATAGGTTGGAAGCTATTTTCAAGAATTTGCTAGCTACAACAGCTATTTTTGATACTGTAGAGCATGCGCGTGCAGCAGCTCGCCAGGTTCGTTATCAGGTTCGTATGGTGACACTGGATGGGACAGAGCTGCGCACAGGTGGTTCTTATGCAGGTGGAGCTGATCGCCAGAATAACAGCATTTTTATCAAGCCAGAACTGGAGCAATTACAAAAAGAAATTGCTGAAGAGGAAGCAAGTCTTCGTTCAGAAGAAGTGGCTTTGAAGACCTTACAAGATGAGATGGCTAGATTGACCGAATCATTAGAAACCATCAAATCTCAAGGAGAGCAGGCTCGTATTCAGGAGCAGGGCTTGTCCCTCGCTTATCAGCAGACCAGTCAGCAAGTTGAAGAGCTAGAAACTCTTTGGAAACTCCAAGAAGAGGAATTAGATCGTCTTTCTGAGGGAGATTGGCAAGCGGATAAGGAAAAATGTCAAGAGCGCCTTGCTACAATCGCCAATGACAAGCAAAATCTGGAAGCTGAGATTGAAGAGATCAAGTCCAACAAAAATGCCATTCAAGAACGCTATCAAAACTTGCAGGAAGAGCTAGCGCAGGCTCGCCTGCTTAAGACTGAACTGCAAGGACAAAAGCGTTATGAAGTAGCTGATATTGAGCGTTTAGGCAAGGAATTAGACAATTTAGATATCGAACAAGAAGAAATCCAGCGCCTTCTTCAAGAAAAGGTTGACAATCTTGAGAAAGTTGATATAGAATTGCTCAGTCAACAGGCGGAAGAAGCCAAAATGCAGAAAACAAACCTCCAACAAGGTTTGATTCGTAAGCAGTTTGAATTAGATGATATTGAAGGTCAACTGGATGATATTGCTAGTCATTTGGACCAGGCTCGCCAGCAGAATGAAGAGTGGATTCGCAAGCAAATACGTGCTGAAGCTAAGAAAGAAAAGGTCAGCGAGTATTTGCGCCATTTACAAAGCCAATTAACAGACCAGTACCAGATTAGCTATACTGAAGCACTAGAAAAGGCACATGAATTGGAAAATCTCAATCTGGCAGAGCAAGAGGTGCAGGATTTAGAGAAGGCTATTCGCTCACTGGGTCCTGTCAATTTGGAAGCTATTGACCAGTACGAAGAGGTTCACAGCCGCTTGGATTTCCTAAATATCCAGCGAGATGACATTTTGTCAGCGAAAAACCTGCTCCTTGAGACCATTACAGAGATGAATGACGAGGTCAAGGAACGCTTTAAATCAACCTTTGAAGCTATTCGTGAGTCCTTTAAAGTGACCTTCAAACAGATGTTTGGAGGAGGTCAGGCAGACTTAATCTTGACTGAGGGAGACTTGCTGACAGCTGGGGTTGAGATTTCTGTCCAACCACCAGGTAAGAAAATCCAGTCTCTCAACCTTATGAGTGGTGGGGAAAAAGCCCTGTCGGCTCTAGCTTTGCTTTTCTCTATCATTCGAGTTAAGACTATCCCATTTGTCATCTTGGATGAGGTGGAAGCCGCGCTGGATGAAGCCAATGTTAAACGTTTTGGGGATTACCTCAATCGATTTGACAAGGACAGCCAGTTTATCGTCGTAACCCACCGTAAGGGAACCATGGCAGCAGCTGATTCTATCTATGGAGTGACCATGCAAGAATCAGGTGTCTCAAAAATTGTTTCGGTTAAGTTAAAAGATTTAGAAAGTATTGAAGGATGACAATTAAACTAGTAGCAACAGATATGGACGGAACCTTCCTAGATGGGAATGGGCGCTTTGATATGGACCGCCTCAAGTCTCTTTTGGCTTCCTACAAGGAAAAAGGGATTTACTTTGCGGTGGCTTCAGGGCGCGGATTTCTATCCTTAGAAAAATTATTTGCTGATGTTCGTGATGACATTATTTTTATCGCGGAAAATGGTAGTTTGGTAGAATATCGAGGTCAGGACTTGTATGAAGCGACTATGTCTCGTGACTTTTATCTGGCAACTTTTGAAAAGCTGAAAACTTCACCTTATGTAGACATCAATAAACTGCTTTTAACAGGGAAAAAAGGCTCTTATGTTCTAGATACGGTTGATGAGACCTATTTGAAAGAGAGTCAGCACTATAATGAAAATATCCAAAAAGTAGCGAGTTTGGAAGATATCACAGATGACATTTTCAAATTTACAACCAACTTCACAGAAGAAACGCTAGAAGCTGGGGAAGCTTGGGTAAACGAAAATGTTCCTGGTGTTAAGGCCATGACAACTGGCTTTGAATCCATTGATATTGTTCTGGATTATGTCGATAAGGGTGTGGCTATTGTTGAATTAGCTAAAAAACTTGGTATCACAATGGATCAGGTTATGGCTTTTGGAGACAATCTAAATGATTTGCATATGATGCAGGTTGTGGGACATCCTGTGGCTCCTGAAAATGCACGACCAGAAATTTTAGAATTAGCAGAGACTGTGATTGGTCACCATAAAGACCAGTCGGTTATAGCTTATATGGAGGGCTTATAATGGTAGATATAAAATTGATTGCATTGGACTTGGACGGGACCTTGCTGACTACTGATAAAAGGTTGACGGATCGCACCAAGGCAACTTTGAAAGCTGCGCGTGATCGTGGTATCAAGGTCGTATTGACAACTGGTCGTCCCTTAAAAGCCATGGACTTCTTTCTCCATGAGTTAGGGACTGACGGTCAGGAAGATGAGTATACGATTACCTTTAATGGTGGTTTGGTTCAGAAAAATACAGGAGAAATCCTTGATAAAACAGTCTTTTCATATGATGATGTGGCACGCTTGTATGAAGAAACAGAGAAATTATCACTGCCTCTTGATGCCATCTCAGAAGGAACAGTTTATCAAATCCAATCGGACCAAGAAAGTCTTTATGCCAAATTTAATCCAGCTTTGACTTTTGTTCCAGTGGACTTTGAAGACCTATCTAGTCAAACGACTTACAATAAATGTGTGACTGCCTTTGCTCAAGAACCCTTGGATGCAGCTATTCAGAAGATTTCTCCAGAATTGTTTGACCAATATGAAATCTTTAAATCACGTGAAATGTTGCTAGAGTGGTCACCAAAGAATGTTCATAAAGCAACAGGTTTGGCAAAACTAATCAGCCATCTAGGAATCGACCAAAGCCAAGTCATGGCCTGTGGTGATGAAGCCAATGACCTTTCTATGATTGAATGGGCAGGACTCGGTGTTGCCATGCAAAACGCTGTTCCTGAAGTCAAGGCAGTCGCAAATGTAGTGACTCCAATGACCAATGATGAAGAAGCTGTTGCCTGGGCTATCGAAGAATATGTGCTAAAGGAGAACTAAGATATGGGATTATTTGACCGTCTATTCGGAAAAAAAGAAGAACCTAAAATCGAAGAAGTTGTAAAAGAAGCTCTGGAAAATCTTGATTTGTCTGAAGATGTTGAGCATGCCTTAACAGAAGCTGAGGAAGTTTCTCAAGAAGAAGCAGAGGTTGAAATTGTTGAACAAGCTGTGTTTGAAGAAGAGGAAATCCAAGACACAGTTGAAGAAAATTATAATTCAGAATCAGTTGTAGAAGTTCCTCAAGGAGAAGTAGAAGAATTACCAAACTCAGAAGAAATCAAAGAGGAAGAGAATCTTGAGTTCATAGAAGCTGTAGAAGAAAATAATTCTGAAGTGCTTGAACCAGAAAGGCCTCAGGTAGAAGAAACTGTTCAGGAAAAATATGACCGCAGTCTTAAGAAAACTCGTACAGGTTTTGGAGCTCGTTTGAATGCCTTCTTTGCCAATTTCCGCTCTGTCGATGAAGAATTCTTCGAGGAGCTGGAAGAACTTCTGATCATGAGTGATGTTGGTGTCCAAGTCGCTTCTAACTTAACCGAGGAGCTACGCTACGAAGTCAAGCTTGAAAATGCCAAGAAACCTGACGCACTACGCCGTGTCATTATTGAGAAATTGGTTGAGCTTTATGAAAAGGATGGCAACTACGATGAAAGTATCCACTTCCAAGATGGTTTGACAGTTATGCTATTTGTTGGGGTAAATGGTGTTGGGAAAACAACTTCTATCGGGAAACTAGCCCACCGCTACAAACAAGCTGGGAAGAAGATCATGCTGGTTGCGGCAGATACCTTCCGTGCAGGGGCGGTAGCCCAGCTAGCTGAATGGGGCCGTCGTGTAGATGTTCCAGTAGTGACTGGAGCTGATAAAGCTGACCCAGCCAGTGTGGTCTTTGATGGTATGGAACGTGCCGTAGCTGAAGGTATTGATATTCTCATGATTGATACCGCTGGTCGTCTGCAAAACAAGGACAACCTCATGGCCGAGCTAGAAAAGATTGGTCGTATTATCAAACGTGTTGTGCCCGAAGCTCCGCATGAAACCTTCTTGGCTCTGGATGCATCAACAGGTCAAAACGCTCTTGTACAGGCCAAAGAATTTTCAAAAATCACACCTTTAACTGGAATTGTTTTGACTAAGATTGATGGAACGGCTCGAGGTGGTGTTGTTCTAGCTATCCGAGAAGAACTCAATATTCCTGTAAAATTGATTGGTTTTGGTGAAAAAATTGATGATATTGGAGAATTTAACTCAGAAAACTTTATGAAGGGTCTCTTGGAAGGCTTAATCTAATCAGAAGCAAAAATCCTGCAAGGTATAAACTTGCAGGATTTTTTTTATTCTAAACGGCCATCTTGACGATAGGCGATATCTGGTTGCCAAGTCCATTTGGCACCAAATTTTTCAAGTAAGTCAAAGCTGGCTTGAGGTCCCATACTTCCAGCTTTATAGTCATGAAGTGGGGCACCATTTTCAGCCCAGAGCTCTTCGATACGGTCAATCAATTTCCATGACGCACCAACTTCATCCCAGTGGCTAAAGTTAGTTGAGTTGTTATTTAAGACATCATAAATCAATTTCTCGTATGGTTCTGGAGAAGCACCAGTTGCGGTCGCATCTGTACGGTAATCAAGTGAGTTAGGAGCCAAGTTAAATTCTTCTCCTACTTGTTTCCCATTTAGGCTAAGAGAGAAACCTTCTGTTGGTTGGATATAGATGGTCAAAATATTTGGAGCAAGTGGCTCACCAAAGATAGAGTCCATTTGTTTAAAGACGATGTTGACATGAGTTCCTTTTTCAGTCAGACGTTTACCAGTACGGAAGAAGAAAGGAACGCCACGGAAGCGATCGCTGTCCACAAAGAAGGCACCAGATGCAAAGGTTTCAGTTGTTGATTCTGGATTTACATTTGGCTCGCTACGGTAAGAGATGTATTTCATGCCATCAATCTTACCTGAACGGTATTGACCACGGATAAAGTGTTCTTTAAGCTCTTCATCAGTTGGATGATAGAGGTTTTTAAAGACCTTAATCTTCTCAGCACGAATCTCGTCCTTTGTGAAGTTTGCTGGCTTGTCCATGGCAAGGAGGGAAAGCAGTTGTAGAGTGTGGTTCTGTACCATGTCACGGAGGGCACCAGATTGGTCATAGTATCCCCCACGTTCTTCCACACCTAAGCGCTCAGCAAAGGTAATTTGAACATTGTCGATAAAGTCCTTATTCCAAACATTTTCAAAAATCAAGTTTGCAAAGCGAACTGCAAAGATGCTTTGAATCATTTCCTTACCAAGATAATGGTCGATACGGAAAATTTGCTCTTCGTCAAATGTTGCTAGGAGCTCGTCATTCAACTTGCTTGCAGTTGCGTAATCTGTACCAAATGGTTTCTCAACGATTAAGCGCTCAAAACCTTTACCATCCACAATGTTTTCAGACTTGAGATGTTTGGCAATGGTTCCAAAGAACTGAGGCGCCATCGACAAGAAGAATAGCTTGTTGTGTTCAGCTTGGTACTTGTCATTTAGTTCAGCCTGCAATTGACGCAAAGCAATGTAGTGTTCTGTATCGTTGACATCATGACTTTGATAGTAGAAGTGGCTAGCGAATTCTTGAGCCTGTTCGGTACTATCTGCCAAATCAAGGATCGATTCGACGACAACAGATTCAAAATATTCCTTGCTCCAAGGACGACGGGCAGTTCCAATGACGGCAAAATGTTTGGAAAGATTGCCGGATTTATATAGTCTAAATAGGGAAGGGTAGAGCTTGCGTTTAGCCAGGTCTCCACTCGCACCGAAAATTGTAACAATAACCTTAGATGACATCTAGCTACCTAATTTCTATTTTTATTCCTAGTTTTGCTAGGTATGAGGAAACCTCATTTCATAAACTTAATTCTAACATAATTTTCCGAAAAATCAAAAATTCCAATACGAGATAGAAAAAAACTGCAAGGAAATCCTTACAGTTTGAGTTTAGACGTTTAAGACCTTGTCCAAGAAATCTTTCAGACGAGGGTGCTGAGGGTTATCAAAGATTTGATCAGGTGTCCCATCTTCAAGGAATTCACCGTCCGCAGTAAAGATAACACGGTTGGCAACCTGACGGGCAAATCCCATCTCATGGGTTACGATAATCATGGTCATGCCTTGTTTAGCCAATTCCTTCATAACGTTTAGTACGTCTCCGACCATTTCAGGATCAAGGGCAGAAGTTGGTTCATCAAAGAGCATGATGTCTGGATTCATTGCTAGTCCACGAGCGATGGCCACACGTTGTTTTTGACCACCTGACAGGCTATCTGGACAGGCCTTAGCCTTATCTGCTAGTCCAACCTTTTCAAGCAACTCCATTCCCAATTTTTCAGCTTCTTCCTTAGTCATCAACTTGTGCTCAATAGGAGCAAAGGTGATGTTGTCCAATACAGACATGTGTGGGAAGAGATTGAAGTGTTGGAACACCATTCCGATATTTTCACGGACGTGGTCAACGTTGGTTGTTTTTTCAGTTAAGTCATAACCGTTCACAGTGATGTGACCGCTAGTAACTTCTTCCAAAAGATTTAGGCTACGAAGGAAAGTTGACTTACCAGAACCTGAAGGACCAATGATACAAACAACATCTCCTTCATAGAACTTGGTCGTAATTCCTTTTAAAACTTCATTTTTTCCGTAGCTTTTGTGTAAATCATTTACATCAATTTTTAATTTTGCCATTAACGAATCCTCTTTTCTAAGCGTTTCGCTAGTTTAGTCAAAAGTGTGATAATTACAAGATAGAAGATAGCAAGGATTGCATACATCTTGAAACTTTGGTAGTTACGGGCAATGATAATCTTACCAGTTTGGAAGAGTTCAACCAAACCGATAGCAGATACGATGGTTGTATCTTTAAGTGCGATAACGAATTGGTTAACAAAGTTTGGCAACATCAATTTAGTTGCTTGTGGCAAGATAATCTTACGCATAGTTTTTCCATAAGAGATACCCAAGCTTCGACTGGCTTCCATTTGGCCAACTGGAACGGCCTGAATACCACCACGAACGATTTCAGCGATATAAGCGGCTGCATTGAGTGAGAGGGCAATAGTACCAGCTACAAAGTCGTTAATTGGGCTTTGTTGGCCTGTGATGGACTCGATGAAGTTTGGAATACCCCAGAAGATGAAGGCTGCAAGAATCATCAATGGAATACCACGGATAACGTCAACGAAAATCTCAGAAATCACACGAAGAGATTTGTAGGGGCTAACGCTAAACATACCGAAGATAATCCCAATGACAATAGCAATAGCAAATGAGATAAGGGCTAGAGCAAGAGTGATACCAAGACCGCTAAGGAGTTGTTTGTAGTTGTTTTGAAGCAAGCCCCAGATAGTTGTTTCGTCAACAGTACTTGTTGAAGCAGTTGAAGACTCACTAGCTAGGTATTTGTCAAGAATCTTTTGGAATTCACCGTTTGCTTTAAGGTTAGCAAGTCCGTTATTGAACATTTCAATCAATTCTGGATTTGCTCCTTTTTTTACAGCAAAGGCTGTTTCACCGATTGGAGTTCCAGCGATTGGTGTTTTCAATTTTTGTCCTTGGCTGATAGAATATTTGAGAACAGGTTCATCATCCATAACGGCATCAATGGCACCAGTGTTTAAACTGTCATACATTGAAGAACCATCAGCGAAGGTTTTGATTTTGTAGCCGTATTTGCTTTGATTTTCAGTTAGGAAGGTTTGAGAAGCAGTTCCGTTTTTAACACCGACTGTCTTCCCTTTCAAATCTTCATAAGAAGCAATGGTACTTGATTCTTTGACACCAAGGATAGTATTGGCTGTGTAGTATGATTCTGAGAAGTCAAAAGTTGCCTTACGAGCATCTGTGACAGACATACCAGCAATGATACCATCTGCTTGACCAGCTTGGACAGCACTGATAGCAGCATCGAAACCAGGGTTGGTGATTTCAATTTCAAAACCTTGGTCTTTAGCGATTGCTTTGATCAATTCCATATCAATACCAGTGTACTGATTGCTTGAGTTTTGGAAAACAAAAGGTGCAAAAGAAGAATCGCTGGCAATGATGTATTTAGCTTTAACAGGAATAGCTTTTAAACCTGCAAGAGTAGTTGTAGTTGGTACTGCTGAAGATGATGACGCAGTCCATTTCTTGATGATTTTATCAAGACTACCATCTTGTTTCATTTTAGCCAAGGCTTGGTTAAATTCAGTAACTAGGTGCTCGTATTTGCTACCTTTTTTAACACCGAAAGCAAAGCTACCTACAGCTTCACCATCCATTTCAATATGGAGGTCTTGCCCTTGGTTAATGGCATACTCGATAACAGGTTTGTCATCCATCATGGCATCGATGGCACCAGCACTCAAGCTGTTGTTCATCAAATCACTAGTGTCAAATGTTTTAATAGTAAAACCGTATTTATCTTTGATTGTTTCAAGAAAACGTTGAGCAGCAGTTCCGTTTTTAACACCAACGGTTTTTCCAGTTAATTGGTCGTACTTGCTAATATTGTGTGCTTTTGTAGTTGCAATGACAACTTTTGTATCATAGTAAGTATCAGACATGGTGAAAACTTTTTCACGTTCTTTCGTCTTTGTCATCCCTGCCATGATAGCGTCAGCTTGACCAGCTTGAACCGCATTGACCGCTGCGTCAAATCCGGGATAAGACATCTGAATGTTCCACCCTTTAATCTCAGCGACTTTGTTGATAATGTCAACATCAATTCCTTTATAAGTTTGATCTGAATCTTTAAACTCAAAAGGTGCATAGGCGGTATCAGAAACAATCTTAATCGTTTCAGCTTTGGCAATACCTAATGAGAAAATTGGGAATAAAATTAGCAAAAATGCTAGAAATTTTTTCTTCATTTTTAGTCTCCTTTTCCGAATATTTTCCCATTATATCAGAAAAAGTAAAAAAAGGCAAATTTTTATATTTCTGTGTTAGAAAATATAACATCCATAATTCTTGTTTTGTCTTGAATCACACAATAGAAGTGCTATAATAAAGGTATATCATATAGTAAAAGAGGATAAAGTTATGAAAGACAAAAGAATCTTAAAAGACTTTGAAACTTCTAAAATGAGTTTAAACATTTACACAAGCCCCTTGTTAGCTCTATTTTTCGTCTATATATCTGAGTTCATATCTTCTCTATTTTTTGGCCTTAGTTTTTTAGCATTGATCGGGCTATTTAGCAATCTTGGTATGGGTGGTCAAAGAATTGCAGATTTCCTTCAAATGTTATTTCAGAATTTATCTGATAAAACAAGTGACATCCATTTAATATTTGAATTATTGTCCTTTGGTTTTATCATCTTAACTGTGTTTAGATGGACTAGAAAAGTAGAGAAAAGACCGATTCGAACCTTGGGATTCTATAAAGAAAATTTTTTAAGTGCCTTATTTAAAGGATACGGTCTTGGTCTATCCCTCTTTATACTTGCTTTGGCTGGACTAGTAGTGTTGGGGCAGTATCAATTTGACTCCATTCACTTGGATACTTATTCGCTAGCTTTTACTTTATTTACAATACCTTTTTGGATTTTACAAGGAACGGCAGAAGAATTGGTTACTCGTGCTTGGCTGATTCCACAATTGGCTAAGAGAACCAATCTTAAAGTCGCTATTATCATATCTAGTAGTCTCTTTACCTTACTTCATTTAGGAAATCCAGGCATAACTTTCTTATCTGCAATTGATCTCTTTTTATTTGGGGTTGCCATGTCCCTATATCTTCTTAAAACAGATACTATATGGGGTATAGGTGGTATTCATGGAGCTTGGAATTTCGCACAGGGAAACCTCTTTGGAGTATTAGTTAGTGGTCAGTCTTCAGGAACCTCAATCATGAAATTTACTCCACAAGGCAATCAAGACTGGCTATCTGGTGGGTCTTTTGGTATTGAGGGTTCCATCGTGTCCAGTATTATTTTGTTTCTGCTGATTCTTTATCTCGCTTATCAATTAAAGAAAGAAAATGAAAGGATGTGACTTGGGTCCGTCCTTTTCTTCGTGAAAATGCTACAAGTATGCTAAAATAGGAATAGCATATGGAGAGAGGATTCTTATGATTAACCGCATTACAGATAATCAATTTAAACTAGTATCAAAATATCAACCCTCAGGAGACCAACCCCAAGCTATCGAGCAGTTGGTTGATAATATCGAGGGTGGAGAAAAAGCTCAGATTCTGATGGGGGCGACCGGAACAGGGAAGACCTATACCATGAGTCAGGTTATTTCCAAAGTCAATAAACCAACTCTGGTCATCGCCCACAATAAAACTCTAGCAGGCCAGCTATATGGAGAGTTCAAGGAGTTTTTCCCTGAAAATGCAGTTGAGTACTTCGTATCCTACTATGATTATTACCAGCCAGAAGCCTATGTCCCTTCTAGCGATACCTATATTGAAAAGGACAGCTCTGTCAATGACGAGATTGACAAGCTCCGACACTCAGCTACCTCAGCTCTTCTGGAGCGTAATGATGTTATTGTAGTGGCCTCAGTCTCTTGTATCTATGGTTTGGGTTCGCCCAAGGAATACGCTGATAGTGTCGTTAGTCTCCGTCCAGGTCTTGAAATTTCTCGTGATAAACTCTTAAATGACTTGGTTGATATCCAGTTTGAACGCAATGATATTGATTTCCAACGGGGAAGATTTCGAGTTCGTGGGGATGTGGTAGAGATTTTCCCAGCTTCCCGTGATGAACACGCTTTTCGAGTAGAATTCTTTGGAGACGAAATTGACCGTATTCGTGAAGTTGAGGCCCTGACTGGTCAGGTCTTGGGAGAAGTGGATCATTTAGCGATTTTCCCTGCGACACACTTTGTGACCAATGACGACCACATGGAAGTTGCCATTGCCAAGATTCAAGCAGAATTAGAAGAGCAACTAGCTGTCTTTGAAAAGGAAGGCAAATTGCTTGAAGCCCAGCGCTTGAAACAACGGACAGAGTACGATATCGAAATGCTGCGTGAGATGGGCTACACCAACGGGGTTGAAAACTATTCACGCCACATGGATGGACGTAGTGAGGGTGAGCCTCCTTATACGCTCTTAGATTTCTTCCCAGATGATTTCTTAATCATGATTGATGAGAGCCACATGACCATGGGACAAATCAAAGGCATGTACAATGGAGACCGTTCTCGTAAGGAAATGCTGGTGAATTATGGTTTCCGCTTGCCGTCTGCTCTGGACAATCGTCCTCTCCGTCGGGAGGAGTTTGAGAGTCATGTCCATCAGATTGTTTACGTATCAGCGACACCTGGTGACTATGAAAATGAACAGACTGAGACAGTGATTGAGCAAATCATTCGTCCGACAGGGCTATTGGATCCTGAGGTGGAAGTACGTCCGACAATGGGACAGATTGATGACCTCTTAGGTGAAATCAATGCCCGTGTTGAAAAGAACGAACGTACCTTTATTACAACCTTGACCAAGAAAATGGCAGAAGATTTGACCGACTACTTTAAGGAAATGGGCATCAAGGTCAAGTACATGCACTCGGATATTAAGACCTTGGAACGGACGGAGATAATTCGTGACCTACGCTTGGGTGTCTTTGATGTCTTGGTCGGAATCAACCTGCTCCGTGAAGGAATTGACGTTCCTGAAGTGAGCCTCGTAGCGATTCTCGATGCTGACAAGGAAGGTTTCCTTCGTAATGAACGTGGCCTTATCCAGACCATTGGACGTGCTGCCCGTAACAGTGAAGGCCATGTCATCATGTATGCGGACACGATGACTCAGTCTATGCAACGTGCCATCGATGAAACGGCCCGCCGTCGCAAAATCCAGATGGCCTATAATGAAGAACATGGTATCGTGCCACAAACCATTAAGAAAGAAATTCGTGACTTGATTGCCGTGACTAAGGCAGTTGCCAAGGAAGAGGACAAGGAAGTCGACATCAACAGCCTCAACAAACAAGAGCGCAAAGAACTAGTTAAGAAACTCGAAAAACAAATGCAAGAAGCCGTCGAAGTGCTTGACTTTGAACTAGCAGCTCAGATTCGAGATATGATGCTGGAAGTCAAGGCGTTGGATTAAGGAAAAGAAAATAAATGACGATTATTATCAAATCAATGGAAACTCCTGAAGAGATAGAAGGTAAATCCTTTGTTCACTGGCAAACGTGGAGAGAGGCTTATGACGACCTTTTGCCTGCAGAATTTCAGGAGACGATAACATTAGAAAGGTGTCGCTTCTTTAGTCAAAAATATCCAGAAAATACATTGATTGCGATAGATGGCGTGAAGGTAGTTGGTTTTATCAGTTATGGCAACTTTCGTGATGAGACTATTCAAGCTGGTGAAATTATTGCTTTATATGTTTTAAAAGACTATTACGGAAAAGGAATCGCACAAAAGTTAGTGAGATCAGCTTTGACTGCTCTTGATCATTTTTCTGAAATTTTCTTATGGGTATTGAAAGATAATAAGCGCGCCATTGCTTTCTATCAAAAAATGGGTTTTACTTTTGATGGACAAGAAAAAATACTTGAACTTGGAAAGCCTATAAAGGAAAAACGGATGGTATTCTATTCTAAATAATTTTAAAAAGTAGAAGCTAATGGCACTGGTACCAAGTCTAAAAATTTAATAAATTAGAAAGCGAGTAAATTTATGTCCCGTTCCCAATTAACGATTTTAACAAATATTTGTCTGATTGAAGACCTCGAAACCCAGCGCGTGGTTATGCAATATCGCTCTCCTGAAACCAATCGCTGGTCAGGTTATGCCTTTCCAGGAGGTCATGTAGAAAACGGCGAGTCTTTCGCAGAGTCTGTCATTCGTGAAATATATGAAGAAACAGGGTTGACTATCCAAAACCCTCAACTGGTAGGCATTAAAAATTGGCCACTGGATGCAGGCGGGCGCTATATTGTTATTTGTTACAAGGCGACTGAGTTTACTGGTACCCTTCGCTCTTCAGAAGAGGGAGAAGTTTCTTGGGTGCAAAAAGACCAGATTCCAAACTTGGATCTGGCCTATGATATGCTACCTTTGATGGAGATGATGGAAGCTCCGGACAAATCTGAATTTTTCTACCCTCGCCGTACAGAAGACGATTGGGAAAAGAAAATTTTCTAGTCTTTTACTAAATAACTAAGTTGGTCCAAGACCTCCTCGATATAGTGGAGGTCTTGTTGTGTTTCTTGTGTAATAGTAATAATAGATTTGGAAAAATATATGTACTATGAAATAAATTTAAAATATTTTTAGAAAAGTATTGACAAATCAAAAGAAAACGTTTACTATAGAATAAGGGAACGGTTCCACAACGTAAGAAGGAGGAGTGATGACTACAATAAAACAGGTTGCTGAAGAAGCTGGAGTATCAAAATCAACGGTTTCAAGATATATATCAAAAAAAGGTTATGTTGGAGATGATGCGAGAGAGAAAATAAAAAATGCGATTAAAAAATTAAATTACACACCAAATGTATTAGCACAATCTTTGAAAACTAAAAAAAACCAAATGGTAGGACTCTTATTACCAGATATTTCTAATCCCTTTTTCCCAAGATTGGTTCGAGGAGCTGAATCATATTTGAAAGATAAAGGTTATAGAATTATGGTTGGTACGATTTCAGACCAAGAATCGTTGAGTGAATATGTTAACTTACTGTTGAAAACAAATGCTGCTGGCATTATTACTACACATGACTTCACAAAAGAATATCCAGATTTATCATTACCTGTTGTTGTAGTTGACCGAATTAGTAAAGATACAGGTTACGGTGTTTTTTCTGATAATCAGTCAGGTGGTCGTTTGGCTGCTGAAGCAATCTGTAATGCAGGTGCTAAACAAGTTCTGATTATTAAAGTTTTAGATGATAAAGCCGAGAATATCGCGGAACGGTTTGAAGCAAGTTTAAACTATTTGAGGAATAAATCTTTAGAAATTTGTATTGAAGAAAGTGAAACGTTTGACTTTGAAAAAATTCAAAAAGAAGCTAAAGAGAATCTAAAAAGAAATCCAAATATCGATAGTATTATAGCACCTTCTGATATTCATGCGATAGCTTATATTCATGAAATTTTAGCAATTGGTAAAAAAATTCCAGATGATATTCAAATCATTGGTTATGATGATATTGTACTTAGTCAATTTATTTATCCTTCTTTATCAACTATCCATCAATCATCATATAAAATGGGAGAACAGGCTGCAAAGCTAATCTATAATATGGCAAATAAGTTCTCTATAGATGAAGCTAAAATTAAACTACCTGTTAGATACGTAGAAAGAAATACATTAAGGAGAAAGTAATGAGTAAAATTGTTGTTGTTGGAAGTATTTCAATGGACTTAGTTATGAGAACAAAAAGGATTCCAGAAGGAGGTGAAACGATTTTTGGGGATTCGTTTAATATAGTTCCAGGTGGAAAAGGTGCAAATCAAGCTGTAGCTATTGGTAGATTATCCAGTGTAGAAGATAATATTTACATATTTGGAAACGTCGGAGAAGATATTTTTTCAGAAGATTTACTAAGTAATTTGCAAAATAATAATATTTCTACAGAACATGTGGGAACGGTACCACAATCTACAGGAGTTGCACAAATTACTTTATATGGAGGTGATAATAGGATTATTTATTATCCCGGAGCGAATAATTTAGTTAAAACAAATGATTGGAAAAATGAGTGGGAATTGATTAGTGATGCAAGTATTGTTGTATTACAGAATGAAATACCACATGAAGCCAATCTATCTATAGCTAAATTTTGCCAAGAAAATAAAGTTAAGGTGCTTTACAATCCTGCACCAGCTAGAGAAACAGATATAGAGATGATTCCTTTTTGTGATTTTATTACTCCTAATGAGCATGAATGTTCAGAGCTTTTTCCAGATAAGAAATTAGAAGAAATTATTAAAATTTATCCTAATAAAATGATTGTGACATTAGGAGTTGAAGGTTCTATTTATTATGATGGGACAGCAGTTCAGAAGATTCCTGCTATAAAAGCAGAAGTAGTTGATACTACAGGAGCAGGAGATACGTTTAATGGTGCTTTTGCTTATGCTGTCTCAAAAGGAAAAGAGATGAATGTTGCATTGTCCTTTGCAACGATTGCTTCACATCTTTCTGTTCAAAGATTTGGAGCGCAAGGTGGCATGCCGAGTTTGAAAGAAATAAAGGAGCATCCAGGATATGAAGAAATATGGGATTTTAAATAGTAATATAGCGAAACTAGCTGATGATTTAGGTCATATGGATTTGGTTTGTATCGGAGATTTAGGATTGCCAGTTCCAAAAGGTGTTGATAAAATTGATTTAGCATTAAGAAAAGGTAGTCCAAATTTTTTAGAAGTTTTAAAAGAATATTCAGATCATGTACTTATTGAAAAAATTTTCTTAGCAGAAGAAATTAAGGAAAAAAACAAAGAACAGTGGCAAGCAGTTCTAGATTTTTTAGGATCGAATATAATTATTGAATATATTAGTCATGAAGAATTGAAAGCTATGAATACTAAAGTTAAGGCAGTTATTCGCACTGGGGAAGATACACCATATTCGAATATAATCTTGCAATCAGGAGTTATTATTTAGAAGGGGGTTGCCTATGAAAATTGAAATGAAGAACATTTCAAAATCTTTTGGGAATAATCGTGTTTTAGAAAGTATTGATTTGGTTCTTAATTCAGGAGAAGTTCATGCTTTAATGGGAGAGAATGGTGCAGGCAAATCAACTTTAATGAATATTTTAACTGGACTTTTTCCAGCTACTTCAGGAACTATTTTTATTGATGGAAAAGAAAAAATATTTTCTAATCCTCAAGAGGCAGAACGGTTTGGACTGAGTTTTATTCATCAAGAAATGAATACTTGGCCTGATATGACTGTACTTGATAATCTTTTTTTAGGAAGAGAAATAAAAAATTCGATTGGTTTTTTAGATAAAGCTAGTATGGAAAGGAAAGCTAAAGAAGCATTTAAACGTCTTAATATCTCTATTCCTCTCGATGCAATCATTGGTCAATTATCAGTAGGACAACAACAAATGATAGAAATAGCAAAATGTTTATTATCAGAAGTTTCCTTGTTGATTATGGATGAACCCACAGCAGCTTTAACTGATCGTGAAACTGAAACACTTTTTAAAGTGATAGAAGGATTAAAATCTGACGGTGTAGGTATTGTGTATATTTCACATCGGATGGAAGAAATCTTTAAGATTACAGATCTTATAACTGTTATGAGGGATGGGTTTGTAATTGATACTAAGAAAACGAAGTTAACTAATGCGGATGAATTAGTTCAAAAGATGGTGGGGCGTGAATTAGAAGATTATTATCCAGAAAAAAAGGCTGAGATTGGGAATATTATTTTTCAAGCTAAGAATCTTTCTGGTGATGCTTTTACGGATATTTCTTTCTATGTACGTCAAGGGGAAATTCTTGGTTTTTCTGGTTTGATGGGTGCTGGTCGTACTGAAATAATGCGAGCAATTTTTGGAATTGATTCTTTAAAATCTGGTCAAATTATAATAAACGAAGAACAATTGATAATTAAAAATCCTTTTGAAGCAATTAAGCATGGAATTGGTTTCTTAACAGAAGATCGTAAAGATGAGGGATTGATTTTAGATTTTTCTATTAAAGATAATATGACTTTACCTAGTACTCGAGATTTTGTTAAAAATGGTATTTTTGATAATAAAACAAGTGATATATTTGTACAACGTTTAATTGATAGGCTACGAATTAAATCAGGTTATCCAGATAAGGAAGTTGGAACACTTTCTGGTGGTAATCAACAGAAAGTAGTTTTAGCAAAATGGATAGGTATTGCACCAAAAGTACTGATTTTAGATGAGCCAACTCGTGGGGTAGATGTTGGAGCTAAACGTGAAATTTACCAATTAATGAATGAATTGGCTGAACGAGGTGTACCGATTATTATGGTCTCTTCAGATTTACCAGAAGTGATTGGAGTCAGTGATCGCATTATGGTCATGCATGAAGGTAGAATTAGTGGGGAATTAACACGTCGAGAAGCTACACAAGAAAAAGTTATGCAACTAGCTACAGGAGGACAATAGTGTGAAAAATACTATGAAGTACATGTCAGAATTGACGACAGTAATAGCATTGATAATTTTAATGGCTGTTATCACTATTATCAATTCAAATTTTTTAACAGCAAATAATTTGTTAAATTTACTATTGCAAGTAACATCAAATGCACTGATTGCTTTTGGAATGACTTTTGTTATTCTAACAGGTGGAATTGATTTATCAGTAGGATCAATTTTAGCCTTATCCAGTGCGCTAACAGCTGGTTTATTAGGATCTGGAATGCCTGTTGCGTTAGCAATTCTCATCTCTTTAATTTTGGGTTGCATTCTGGGGATGATGAATGGTTTATTGATTTCCTACGGGAAATTAGCTCCATTTATCGTTACTTTAGCAACTATGACTATTTTTAGAGGCGCAACACTTGTTTATACAAATGGGAATCCTATTACAAAAGGATTAAGTGATACATTCTTATTTCAATTTTTGGGGCAAGGTTACATAGTCGGAATTCCATTTCCTGTAATTATTATGTTTATTGTATTTATTGTTTTATATGTTTTACTTCATAAAACAGCATTTGGTAAATCTGTATATGCTATAGGGGGGAATGAAAAAGCAGCATATATATCAGGTGTGAAATTAAATAAAGTGAAAATTATCATTTATTCAATATCAGGTATGATGGCTTCAATTTCTGGATTAATTATAACATCACGCTTAAGTTCTGCTCAACCAACAGCAGGTGCTAGTTATGAAATGGATGCTATTGCAGCTGTTGTTCTTGGGGGAACCTCATTATCAGGAGGTAAAGGTCGTATACTGGGGACTCTAATAGGTGCTTTAATTATTGGAGTTTTGAATAATGGACTTAATATTATTGGTGTTTCAGCATTTTGGCAGCAAGTAGTAAAAGGAGTTGTAATTTTAATTGCTGTTCTGATTGATCGTTTTAAAGTTGTAAAACAGTAGAATCATTTTCAATTTTTTTGGAAATAGTAACAATTTATTAGATGACGAACAATAGTCGGGATGGAAACTATCCCTATAGATATATATTACGAGGAGTAATAACATGAAAATTATTAAAAAAATTAGCATTTTTGCTTTGTTTGTAACATTTATTTTTGCTTTAGTAGCTTGTGGAAAAACTGGTTTAGGAAATTCATCAAATGATAATAAATCTACGATTCAAAAGTCGGCAAAAGAATTAAAATTAGGAGTTTCTATTTCGACTACTAACAATCCCTATTTTGTAGCTATGAAAGATGGTCTTGAAAAAGCCGCAAGAGAAAAAGAAGTAACTTTGAAGATAGCAGATGCACAAGATGATGCTGCTAGACAAGCAGATGATATTCAAAATTTTATTAGTCAAAATGTAGATGCTTTACTAATTAATCCAGTTGATTCTGATGCAATTGTAACATCTATTAAAGCTGCTAATAATGCAAATATTCCAGTAATCTTAATTGACCGCGGTAGTAATGGCGGTGAAGTCTTGACAACTGTTGCTTCTGATAACGTAGAAGCAGGTAAAATGGCTGCAGAATTTATTACCAAGCAATTGGGAGAAAAAGCAAAAACTTTTGAATTATCAGGAGTCCCTGGCGCTTCTGCAACTGTAGATAGAGGTAAAGGATTTGAACAAATTTCAAAGACAAATTTAGATGTTCTTTCTAGTCAATCCGCTAATTTTGATCGCGCAAAAGCTTTGAATACAGCGCAAAATATGATTCAAGGAAACAAAGAAGTACAAGCAATCTTTGCACAGAATGATGAGATGGCGTTAGGAGCTGCACAAGCAGTAAAAGCAGCTGGCCTTAGCAATGTATTAATTGTTGGTATTGATGGTCAACCAGATGCACATGACGCTATTTCAAAAGGTGATATTACTGCCACTATTGCTCAGCAACCAGCTAAGATGGGTGAAATTGCTATTCAATCAGCAATCGATCATTATCAAGGGAAAAAACTGGAAAAAGAAACAGTTTCTCCAATTTATCTTGTGACTAAGGATAATGTTGATCAACATAACTGGTGATATATTTTTAGTAAGTAGGTGGTTGTTAATTTTCATTCAATGTAGTTTTTAAATATCATTGTTACTAATTGAGTTATTGGGTGCAAAAAGACCAGATTCCAAACTTGGATCTGGCCTATGATATGCTACCTTTGATGGAGATGATGGAAGCTCCGGACAAATCTGAATTTTTCTACCCTCGCCGTACAGAAGATGATTGGGAGAAGAAAATCTTCTAGTCTTTTACTAAATAACCTAGCTGATCCAAGGCCTCCTCAATATAGTGGAGGTCTTGTTGTGTTTCGGCTTCAACTAGGTGGTAATGGATACCATCTGTTAATTCAGACAGAGGTCTAAAATCTGAATGCTCAACTTGTTCTAGAAAATGTTGCACATCTCTACGACAAGACAGTTTCAGCAAGGTTTCAATTTCTCCATAAACGGGATGGTCAATCAAGGTATTTTGAACACGCCCACCATTATCAACGATAGCAAGGAGTTCTTGACCGATTTCTTCAACTTCATGTTTCACTTTGAAAAGTTTGTGAACATAAGGATTGGTTTCAATTTGCTTATAGATGTAGCCACGATTGGTGGATAGGATAGGAGCGCCATCGGCTCTCAAAATTGCAATGTCCTGCACAATGACCTGACGTGTGACATGAAAATGTTCCGCCAAACTTTGGCCATTGAGGGCTTTAGGAGTTTCTTTCAAGAGTTGGAGCAGGGCTTGTTTACGATCTTTTGTCATAGCTTTTCCTTTTAACGGCGTTTTCGAAGCACTTTATAGACAGCTAGTGCTAATGTATAGTCTACCATACTATGGATAATTGTGCCAAATCCAACTAGCACAAATAGAACATAAAACATATTTTCTACATTGGTACCAGAAGTTGCATAAAAAACGACACAGGCCAATACTTCAGCAAGGGCATGGACAAGTGCTAACACAAAGTTGAAAATCCAGGAAGATTTTGGTTTATCAAGGGTTTCGGGGAATTTTTGTAGGTAAAGAGCTCCCAAAGTCCCAAAAAAGATATGGGAAAAAGCTCGAAAAACGATAACCATGGGATAGCCAGCCATCAAAAATCCAAAACTAGAGGCTAGGATGACAAAAACTGCCATCAAGGGCGACAAGAACATGGCAATAAAAATAGCGATATGGCTCCCTAGAGTGTAAGAAGCAGGTGGAATGACAATCTTAAAAGGCATAACAATTGGAATCAAAATCGCAATAGCCGTTAAAAGGGCAGTCATTGTCATAAATTGTGTCTTTTTCCGTGTATTCATAAGAATCTCCTTTTTATTGTATATACACTAGTATAGTACAATAAAATAGACAATAAAGCAAGGATTTACTCAGGTTTATAGGTCATTTTTAAATTAATACTCTTCGAAAACCTCTTCAAACCACGTCAGTTTCCATCTACAACCTCAAAACCGTGTTTTGAGCAACCTGCGACCAGCTTCCTAGTTTGCTTTTTGATTTTTATTGAGTATAAATATTGGTAAAGAGTTCACTAAAAAGAAACTACTTCAAACAAAATCTCCACCTTCAAGCATGAAAGCGGAGATTGTTTTTATTTCTTCAAAGTTTGTAATCTTGGAACAATGGCTAAGGTTAGAACTGCGGAAATAACTAATTCGGCAATCGAATTTGTTGAGATAACAGTTGCTAGGAGTTTTTGGATATTACCATCAAAAACATTTCCAAAAAGGTAGAAAATTCCACCAAGTACAAAGACTGTATTAGTAAGTGAACCAAGGGCACCAGCTAGAATCAGACCAGTTTTATTTTTCATCAGTTTATAGACTAGATAAGGAGTCAAACCAATCAAAATACGTGGGATGATGGCAATGATAGCTGAGTAGATGTTTCCGTTTGGTACAAATGGTGAGAAGAGGTAGCTTGTCGGCAGAATCGTAATTGTATTAACCGTCAAACTAAGTAGCCCCATCAAAAATCCAAGTGTAACCCCAACGCGTGGTCCGTAGATAATGCTGGCAATAATGACAGGAATATGAACGATGGTCGGTTTGATTGGAAATGGAAAAAGGTTAAAGATAAGTGAGCTCAGAAAGTGTATCACGAGCATGGTTGCAAAAAAGATAGCAATAGGTGCAATATTAGAGCGTTTTTTCATCGAGAGTTTCCTTTATTCTTTCTAAAATAATTGTGAGGTCAGCTAAAGCTCCTCGTCCGTGGTCTCCACAAGCTAGGAGGGATTCCTTAGGAGCGATCAGCTGATAGCCGTAGGTTTCTAATGTTTTCAGATTAGCCTGAGTTGCTGGATGGTCATACATCTTTGTATTCATAGCTGGTGCGATGAGTTTAGGAATATTTTTGGGCAAGGCTAGAGCTATGCTGGTTACCATGTTGTCAGCATAGCCGTGGGCTAGCTTTGCAATTGTGTTAGCTGTTGCAGGGACTACGATAAATAAATCTGCCTTTTTTCCAAGTTCGATATGATTAATCTGATTAGGATAGGGTTCCTTCATGACATCAAGGTGGACAGGATTCTGTGATAAGACCTGTAGTGTCAAAGGTTGGATAAACTCTGTAGCGGCCTGAGTCATTAAAACCGTGACTTGATGACCTTGTTTTTTTAGAGAACTGACTAAATCTGCCGACTTGTAAGAGGCGATAGACCCCGTTACAGCCAAGAGAATGTTTGCCATAGCTTTCCTTTCTAAGAATGGTAGGCTTGAATTTTTTCAAGGAGGAGTTTTGCAATTTCTTCTTTACTCTGGACTACTTGAAGCTGATTTTTCTCAACAAAGATTGCTCGATGCTTGTCTGTTGAAATTTGAGTCTGGTCATTTGCAATGATTAGGTCTGCTTGATTATTGATAAGACTGTTTCTAGCAGTGTCAATTAGATGATTTTCAGATACATCAACTAGTAGTTTAAAACCAATCAGATGAATAGCAGGATTCCATTCCTTGACTAGAGAGATGATTTTGGGTGTTTTTTTAAGGAACAAAACCTGAACCTCATCAGTTGAAGAAATCTTGGCCTGATGATTCTGCTTGCTTAAAAATTCTTCTAGATTGGAGCTAGCCTGAACTTCCTCAAGCCCTGTCATATAAACAGGAGTGTAGTCGGACACCGCCATTGAGTGAATCAAAACCTGATAATCTGCAACCCGTTCTTGCATCTCCAGTAGAAGGTCCTTGGTATTGTTAATTTCTAGAATGCTTAGATTAGGGTGAGCTTCTGGCTTCAGAGCTCGTTTTGTCGTAATTAAACAAACTTCATGCCCTGCAGCAAGCAAGGTTTCTGTGATGATTTTCCCCAAGCGACCTGTAGAATGGTTAGTGATAGAGCGGACGCTATCAATAGCTTCACTGGTACCGCCTGATGTAACTAAAATTTTCATAGCACTATTGTACCAAAAAAAAAATAATAAGCAAAAGAAAGCGCTTGAATATATATAGAAAATAAAAAGAATCTACTATAGTTTCAAACTATAAAGCCATATAAAATTTAAGAAAGGACTTTAAAAACCTTAAAAACAGGGATATTTACGAACGTTTAGAGAGTTTTGGGATGTTAAAAATCTTGTTTTGTGTTATAATGAATTATCATATAAGAGGTTAGAGGAGTTTTGAATGAAAACAGATATTGAAATCGCACAGAGTATTGAGTTGAAACCTATTGTTGATGTTGTAGAGAAGCTTGGAATTTCTTACGACGATTTGGAGTTGTATGGAAAGTACAAGGCTAAGCTCAGCTTTGATAAAATTCGTGCAGTTGAGAGCAATCCAGTTGGGAAATTGATTTTGGTTACTGCCATCAACCCAACACCTGCAGGTGAAGGAAAATCAACTATTACCATTGGTCTTGCGGATGCCTTGAATAAGATTGGCAAGAAAACGATGATTGCTATCCGCGAACCATCTCTTGGTCCAGTAATGGGGATTAAGGGTGGTGCTGCAGGAGGTGGTTACGCTCAAGTTTTACCAATGGAGGACATCAATCTCCACTTTACTGGGGATATGCATGCCATTACAACTGCCAACAACGCCCTTTCTGCCTTGATTGACAACCACTTGCACCAAGGCAATGAGTTGGGAATTGACCAACGTCGTATCCTCTGGAAACGTGTAGTGGACTTGAATGATCGCGCTCTTCGTCACGTGACGGTTGGACTTGGTGGTCCTCTAAACGGTATTCCTCGTGAGGATGGATTTGACATTACAGTTGCTTCTGAAATCATGGCTATTCTTTGCTTGGCGACTGATATTGAAGATTTGAAACGCCGTTTGGCTAATATCGTTATCGGTTATCGCTATGACCGTACGCCTGTTTCTGTAGGTGATTTGCAGGTTGAAGGTGCCTTGGCTTTGATTTTGAAGGATGCGATTAAGCCGAACCTGGTTCAAACAATTTACGGAACACCTGCCTTTGTACATGGTGGTCCATTTGCCAATATCGCTCATGGATGTAATTCAGTCTTGGCAACAAGTACAGCCCTTCACTTGGCTGATTACACAGTTACTGAAGCTGGTTTTGGTGCAGACCTTGGTGCCGAGAAATTCCTTGATATCAAGACACCAAACTTGCCAACTTCTCCAGATGCAGTAGTTATCGTCGCAACCCTCCGTGCTCTTAAGATGAATGGTGGTGTGGCTAAAGGTGCTCTGACAGAGGAAAATGTGGAGGCGGTTCGTGCAGGTTTTGCTAACTTGAAACGCCATGTAGAAAATATTCGTAAGTTCGGTATTCCAGCAGTTGTTGCGATTAACGAATTTGTATCTGATACAGAAGCTGAAATTGCAGCCTTGAAAGAACTTTGTGCCTCAATCGATGTACCAGTTGAATTGGCAAGTGTCTGGGCTGATGGTGCAGAAGGTGGAGTAGCGCTTGCCGAAACGGTTGTCAAGACTATCGCTGAAAATCCATCTAACTATAAACGTTTGTATGACAACGGCCTTTCTGTCCAAGAAAAGATTGAAAAGATTGTTACTGAGATCTACCGTGGTAGCAAAGTAAACTTTGAAAAGAAAGCTCAAACACAAATCGCTCAAATCGTTCAAAACGGTTGGGACAAATTGCCAATCTGTATGGCTAAGACCCAGTATAGCTTCTCAGACAATCCAAATGCACTTGGAGCACCTGAAAACTTTGAAATTACTATTCGTGAGTTGGTACCAAAATTAGGTGCAGGCTTTATCGTTGCTCTAACTGGCGATGTCATGACCATGCCAGGACTTCCAAAACGACCAGCAGCCCTCAACATGGATGTTGAAAGCGATGGAACAGTATTAGGCTTGTTCTAGTATATTGCAATTGACTTTAAATGAGTTTGGAAATAATATCTAAGCTCATTTTTTCTCAGACTGCAAGCAGTTCATCAATAAGATTTATACTCTTCGAAAATCTCTTCAACCTACGTCAGCGTCTCCTTGCCGTATAGATGTTACTGACTTCGTCAGTTCTATCTGCAACCTCAAAACGGTGTTTTGAGCTGACTTCGACAGTTCTATCCACAACCTCAAAACAGTGTTTTGAGCAACCTGCGGCTAGCTTCCTAGTTTGCTCTTTGATTTTCATTGAGTTTCCCTTGGGAAGAGGTTTTTTAATATTAGGAAAAGGACAGTTAGAGTCTTCTGTGTTATACTAGAGATATGTTAGATTTGAAAGAATACGGTATCGTTATGTGGTCAGAGGAGAAGATTATTTCTTTCCGTCAGAAACTTCTCGCTTGGTATGATGAAAATAAAAGAGATTTACCATGGCGTAGGAGTAAGAATCCTTATCATATCTGGGTCTCTGAAATTATGCTCCAGCAGACCAGGGTGGATACGGTTATCCCTTATTACGAACGATTCTTGGACTGGTTTCCAACAGTGGAAAGTTTGGCAGCTGCGCCTGAAGAGCGTTTGTTGAAGGCTTGGGAAGGTTTGGGTTATTATTCTAGAGTTCGTAATATGCAGGCTGCAGCCCAGCAGATTATGACTGATTTTGGTGGCCAATTTCCAAACACCTATGAAGGAATTTCCAGCTTGAAAGGGATTGGACCTTACACTGCAGGAGCCATTTCCAGTATTGCTTTTAACTTGCCTGAGCCAGCTGTAGATGGTAATGTCATGCGGGTTTTGGCGCGTCTGTTCGAAGTCAACCATGATATTGGGATTCCAAGTAATCGCAAAATTTTTCAGGCAATGATGGAAATCTTGATTGACCCAAAACGGCCAGGTGACTTTAATCAAGCTTTGATGGACTTGGGGTCTGATATTGAGGCGCCTGTAAATCCCAGACCAGAAGAAAGTCCGGTTAAGGACTTTAGTGCGGCATATCAGAATGGCACAATGGACCGTTATCCAATCAAGGCTCCCAAGAAAAAGCCAGTTCCTATTTATCTCAAAGCCTTGGTGGTAAAGAATAGTCAGGGACAATTTTTGCTTGAAAAAAATGAAAGCGAAAAGCTATTGGCAGGTTTTTGGCATTTCCCACTGGTAGAAGTTGATGATTTTTCGCAAGAAGAGCAGTTTGACCTCTTTCATCAGGTTGCGGAAGAAAGTGTAAACTTTGGCCCCAGTCCAGAGGAGAGTTTCCAGCAGGACTATGACCTAGATGTTGCTTGGTTTGATGTTTATTTTGAGACTGTCAAGCATGTCTTTAGTCATCGTAAATGGCATGTTCAAATTGTAACAGGTCAGGTGACTGACTACCATGACTTTTCCGATAGAGAAGTTCGCTGGCTTTCACCAGAAGAGTTCAAGAATTACCCACTTGCCAAACCCCAACAAAAAATCTGGCAGGCTTATGCAAAAGCCAATATAGACACTAACAAAGACTAGCTATTGTGTCTTCTTGTTATTTTTTTGGTATAATAGTAGAGAAAAAGGTGAACATATGAAAAAAATACTAATTGTAGATGATGAGAAACCAATCTCGGATATTATCAAGTTTAATATGACCAAGGAAGGTTACGAAGTTGTAACTGCTTTTAACGGTCGTGAAGCGCTAGAGCAATTTGAAGCAGAGCAGCCAGATATTATTATTCTGGATTTGATGCTTCCGGAAATTGATGGTTTAGAAGTTGCTAAGACCATTCGCAAGACAAGTAGTGTACCTATTATCATGCTGTCGGCTAAAGACAGCGAATTTGATAAGGTCATCGGTTTGGAGCTTGGGGCAGATGACTATGTGACAAAACCCTTCTCCAATCGTGAGTTACAGGCGCGTGTTAAAGCTTTGCTGCGTCGTTCTCAACCTATGCCAGTAGATGGGCAGGAAGCAGATAGCAAACCTCAGCCTATCCAAATTGGGGATTTAGAAATTGTTCCAGACGCCTACGTGGCTAAAAAATATGGCGAAGAACTAGACTTAACCCACCGTGAGTTTGAGCTTTTGTATCATTTAGCATCGCATACAGGTCAAGTCATTACGCGCGAACACTTGCTTGAGACTGTCTGGGGCTATGACTATTTTGGTGATGTCCGTACAGTTGATGTGACTGTCCGACGTCTGCGTGAGAAGATTGAAGATACGCCCAGCCGACCAGAGTATATCTTGACGCGCCGTGGTGTAGGGTATTACATGAGAAATAATGCTTGATTTACTGAAACAAACCATTTTTACCAGAGATTTTATCTTTATCCTGATTTTGTTAGGTTTCATCCTTGTTGTGACCCTCTTATTACTGGAAAATAGACGTGATAATATTCGATTGAAGCAAATCAATCAAAAGGTTAAAGATTTGATTGCAGGAGATTATTCCAAGGTTCTTGATATGCAAGGTGGGTCTGAAATCACCAATATTACCAATAATTTGAATGACTTGTCGGAGGTTATTCGTCTCACTCAGGAAAATCTAGAACAAGAGAGTAAGAGACTAAATAGTATCCTGTTTTATATGACGGATGGGGTTCTTGCGACCAATCGTCGGGGGCAGATTATCATGATTAACGATACAGCCAAGAAGCAACTGGGGCTGGTTAAAGAAGATGTTCTGAATAGAAGCATTTTGGAATTGCTCAAGATAGAAGAAGACTATGAATTGCGTGATTTGATTACCCAAAGTCCAGAATTGTTGCTAGATTCTCAAGACATCAATGGCGAATATCTGAGCCTTCGAGTTCGCTTTGCCTTGATTCGTCGAGAGTCTGGCTTTATTTCAGGTTTGGTGGCTGTTTTGCATGATACGACGGAGCAGGAGAAGGAAGAGCGCGAACGGAGACTCTTTGTTTCCAACGTTAGTCATGAGTTACGGACTCCTTTAACCAGCGTGAAATCCTATCTTGAAGCCTTGGATGAGGGAGCTTTGTGTGAAACTGTAGCACCAGACTTCATCAAGGTGTCTCTGGACGAAACCAACCGTATGATGCGCATGGTGACGGACCTCCTTCATCTTTCACGGATTGATAACGCCACTAGTCACTTGGATGTGGAACTGATTAACTTCACTGCCTTTATTACCTTTATCCTCAATCGTTTTGACAAGATGAAAGGACAGGAAAAGGAGAAAAAATATGAGTTGGTGAGAGATTACCCCATCAATTCTATCTGGATGGAAATTGATACAGATAAGATGACGCAGGTTATCGACAATATTTTAAATAATGCTATTAAGTATTCGCCAGATGGGGGTAAAATCACTGTCAGAATGAAGACAACTGAAGACCAGATGATTTTATCCATTTCTGACCACGGTTTGGGGATTCCTAAGCAGGATTTACCACGTATCTTTGACCGTTTCTATCGTGTGGATCGTGCTAGAAGTCGTGCCCAAGGTGGAACAGGTCTGGGACTGTCTATTGCCAAAGAAATTATCAAACAACATAATGGCTTTATTTGGGCCAAGAGTGAATACGGTAAGGGTTCAACCTTTACCATTGTGCTCCCTTATGATAAGGATGCAGTGAAAGAAGAAGTATGGGAGGACGAAGTAGAAGACTAGAATGAGTGAAATAGGCTTTAAATATAGTATTTTAGCGTCGGGTTCCAGTGGAAATTCCTTTTATCTGGAAACACCAAAAAAGAAGCTTTTAGTGGATGCTGGCTTGTCTGGTAAGAAAATTACTAGCCTACTTGCTGAAATTAACCGCAAACCAGAAGACCTGGATGCCATCTTGATTACCCATGAGCATTCAGATCATATCCATGGAGTGGGTGTGTTAGCTCGCAAGTATGGTATGGATTTGTATGCCAATGAAAAGACCTGGCAAGCTATGGAAAACAGCAAGTATCTTGGGAAAGTAGACTCGTCGCAAAAGCATATCTTTGAGATGGGAAAAACCAAAACCTTTGGAGATATTGACATCGAGAGTTTTGGTGTAAGCCATGATGCAGTCGCACCGCAGTTCTATCGCTTTATGAAAGATGATAAAAGTTTTGTCCTTTTGACAGATACAGGTTATGTCAGTGACCGCATGGCAGGGATTGTCGAAAATGCGGACGGCTATCTTATCGAGTCCAACCATGATGTAGAGATTTTGCGAGCAGGTTCTTACGCTTGGCGACTCAAACAACGAATCCTATCGGATCTGGGTCACCTTTCTAACGAAGATGGTGCTGAAGCCATGATTCGGACGCTAGGAAATCGCACTAAGAAAATCTACCTAGGACATTTGTCTAAGGAGAACAATATCAAGGAACTGGCTCATATGACCATGGTCAATCAGCTGGCTCAAGCTGATCTGGGAGTCGGAGTGGACTTTAAGGTTTATGATACCTCACCAGATACCGCAACACCCTTGACGGACATATAGAAAGAACGCTGAGAAGGTGTTCTTTTTATATTGACTGAACACCTAAAAAGTAATACAATGGTGTTACCATTAAAAAAGGGAGTGCAAAAGATGACTACTATTACATTAAAAGTTTCTGAAGCTGATAAAACATTTATGAAAGCAATGGCTAAGTTTGAAGGAGTTTCTCTGTCGGAACTTATCCGCACCAAAACTCTTGAAGCTCTAGAAGACGAATACGACGCTCGTGTGGCAGATTTAGCCTATCAAGAGTATTTAGACGACTTGGAAAAAGGAGTTGAGCCTATTACTTGGGAAGAAATGATGCATGATTTAGGCTTGGAGGATGAATAATTTGTATAAATTAGTTCCGACAAGACGATTCATCAAGCAATTGAAAAAATTGGATCGTTATACGCAGAAGCTAATTACAAACTATTTACAATCCAATGTTTTGGAAGACCCAAGACGACACGGAAAGGCTTTGGTTGGTAATCGTGTTGGTCAATGGCGCTATAGAATTGGTAATTATCGAGTTATCGTACAAATTGTAGATGATGAATTAGTCGTTGCTATTCTAGAAGTTGGTCATCGGAGAGATATTTATTGAATTACTTTTTTCAAGTAAATTTTCATTCTTTTAAATATGATATAATAGGGCTTACAATACAAGAGAGGTTGCTTTATGGCAATAGATATTAGTGAAGAGCAGTTGGCTAAGGAGTCTGCTGATTTATTAAAAATACTTTTAAAAGATAGAACAACAAAGAAAAATATAGTTTGGGCGACGCATTCTTATAACTTGTTAGGAAAAGGCTTTAGTCCTAGTGATAGTATTAGTCCAAGTAAGGTTACTGGAAACTATGCTAACTTGATTCAGCCCAGATCTGAAAAATCCAAGTATGAGCAAAAAGACCGAACCAAGATTAGAGCCGAAGTTTTTACGCCAACTTGGTTAGTTGAAAAGCAAAATGGCTACGTGGAAGCTGAACTTGAAGCTCTGGATCTTGAAGATTATATCCAAGTGCGCTGGCTAGAAATTACCTGTGGTGAAGCACCTTATATGGTAACGCGTTATGATACAGTAACTGGTGAGGAAATTCCATTATCTGAGCGTGTTGGTTTTGTAGATAGAAAACTACAACGGATTAGTCGTGAGGTTTCAGATGAAGTCGCCTTTTATGAACTTATAAAAGAAGCTTATCGTGCTTCGTATGGTTATGAGTACCAAGGGGACTCTCTACTTTTGGCGCGTGAAAATCTTTTGGCAACTTTTGAGGACTATTATCTTGCAAAGATTGGAAATCAACCAACATTAGAGCAAAAGAAAGAAATTGCGACTATTATCTCTTACAATGTCTTTCAGATGGATGGATTGAAAAAAAACAGTCCTTACTCAGCTAGACAAGAACAATCTCAACAGCTAAGCTTGTTTTCAGATGAGCTGGAAGTAGAACAAGCAGAAGAATCTAAAACCCAAATCAAAGACTGGAAAAAGAATAAAATGATAGGTTTTGAGCGCCTATCTAGCGAGGAAAGTGAAATGAAATTTGATGTCGTGATAGGAAATCCGCCGTATCAGGAGGAGGCACAGGGAACAAGTACAAGTGATGACCCAGTATATCATTTGTTTATTGATGAAGCGAGTAAAATTTCAGATAAATCAATCTTAATTACACCAGCAAGATTTTTATTCAATGCTGGTCAAACTCCTAAAAATTGGATGGAAAAGATGCTTGAAGATAAGCATTTAAAAGTTCAATTCTATGAACTTAAAAGCGGTAAAGTATTTACAGGAACAGATATTAAGGGTGGAGTAGCAATAACTTATCGTGATGCCGATAAAGATTTGGGACCAATCGGAGTATTTACTATTTTTGAATCTTTGAATAGTATTGTAAAAAAAATAGAAAAACATCCAGACTTTGAAACTTTTTCTGATTTAGTTTATCCTCAAGGTATTTATAGATTTTCAAATCAACTTTTTTCTGATTATCCAAATGCTGAAAAGCTGCAAGGAAAAGGGACAAAAAATAAAATTGTTTCGAAATCACTAACTCAGTTAGATTTTGTTTTCAAAAACAAAGAAGAAAAAGACCATGTTGCTCTACTTGGAAGAATTGGCTCCGAACGTGTTTATCGATATATCAATAAAAAATATTTAGATTTACCAGAAACATTCGAAAATTATAATGTTTTTGTACCAGAAGCTAATGGAAGTGGTGCCTTAGGTGAAGTCTTATCAACACCCCTAATCGGGGAACCCCTAATCGGGCATACAGATACTTTTTTATCTATTGGTAATTTTAAAACAAAATTTGAAGCCGATGCTTGTATTAAATTTATTAAAACTAAATTCGCTAGAGTATTATTAGGTGTTTTGAAAGTTACTCAGCATAATTCACGCAAAACTTGGTATTACGTCCCTCTCCAAGACTTTACGGTCAATTCGGACATTGATTGGACACAATCAGTGGCTGATATTGACCGTCAGCTCTATCAAAAATATGACCTTTCTCCTGAGGAAATTGCCTTTATTGAGACACATGTAAGGGAGATGGATTAGAGAAGTATTTTTATTTGACAAATAGCGCTCAGTGATCTATAATAGATATATAGGATTAGGTCAGGAAGCATACGATGCCCTGACCCTTTTTATTTTATAGGAGATAAGTTTGAAGGAACATAAAACATTTAATCAACAGTTAACAATCTTAAGAAATAGGGGTGTTGTAGTCCCAACGAATGGAAAGCCAAAGAGATTTTTAGAACAAGAAAACTATTACAATGTTATAAACGGTTATAAAGATTTATTTTTAGTAAAGGACAGCAATAATCGACCTGTTGAACCTGAAATTTATCAAAAAGGAACCCACTTTAACGAACTAAAGGCCTTGTTTTTATTTGATAGAGAGCTAAGGATATTATTATTGAAATATTTATTGATATTCGAAAATTCAATAAAGACCACAGTTGCATATGAATTCTCTAAAAAACACCCTCGTAAGAATGCTTATTTAGATATTGCAAATTTTGTAGACAATGATCCTAAAAAAGTTCTTCAACAAATCTCTATCTTAACCAAGACGATTCATGATAAGGTAGATAGAACTGGCGCTATTAAACATTACATTGAGGAACATGGGGAAGTACCACTTTGGGTTTTAGTTAATTTTCTTACAATGGGAAACATTGCTAATTTTTACAATATTTTAACGGATAGTACAAAGAATATCATTGCAAAATTTTATACAGATAAATATAGAATACAAAATAAAGACAATACATTTAGACTATCTAGTGCAGATTTAAGTGCATGTTTGAAAGTGGCTAACCTAGTTAGAAATATCTGTGCACATGATGAACGACTGTATAATGTTAATTTAAGAAATGTCAGAATATCTCAAATAGCAAATCATTTTGGGATAAGGAGATATGATAATAAACGTTTTATAGTGGTTATTCTATTTTTAAAAATTGTACTTGATAAGAAAGATTTTCAAAGATTATATAAAGCTTTAATGAATCTATTCAATCAGTATGCTGATGAATTTAAAACTGTAGTGTTTGATGACATTTTAAACACGATGGGAATCGATTTAACAGAGTTAGAAAAATTATCTTAGTTTTTTAAAAAAAGGAAAACTTATGCCAGTAGAAATTAAAACCACTAAAGAGATTCATCCTAAAATCTATGCCTACACAACTCCTACGGTAACCAGTAATGAAGGCTGGATTAAGATTGGTTATACAGAACGTGATGTCACACAACGTATCAAGGAGCAAACGCATACTGCTCATATTGATACAGATGTCTTATGGACTGGAGATGCGACCTATACAGAAGATCCTGATAAGGGTAAAACTTTCAAGGATCATGATTTCCACCATTTCCTTTCTTTTCATGATGTGGAGCGTCGTCCTAAGACGGAATGGTTCTATTTTAATGGAACTCCTGAAAAATCCAAAAATCTCTTCGATAAGTTTGTTAAGCATGATTTATCAGGTTATCAGCCTGGACAAGGACAGGACTATACCTTGCGACAAGAGCAGGAAGAAGCAGTTGCTAATACATTAGCTTATTTCCAAGAACATGCTGGAGGCAAATTTCTCTGGAATGCCAAGCCACGATTTGGTAAAACCTTATCTACCTATGACTTAGCTCGACGGATGGAGGCTGTCAATGTCTTAATTGTAACCAATAGACCGGCAATAGCTAACTCATGGTATGATGATTTCGAAACATTCATAGCAGGTCAAACGACTTATAAGTTTGTTTCTGAATCAGACAGCCTTAAGAGTCGTCCAACCTTGTCACGAAAAGAATTTGTTGGTATTTTAGATGACGATGTAAGACAACTTGCTTTTATCAGTCTTCAAGACTTGAAAGGCTCTGCTTATCTAGGTGGAGAGCATAACAAACTTAAATGGGTTACAGATCTCCACTGGGATTTATTGGTTATCGATGAGGCTCACGAAGGAGTTGATACCTTTAAGACAGACCAAGCTTTTAATAAGATTCGACGGAATTTCACTCTGCATTTGTCAGGTACACCATTTAAGGCATTGGCCAAAGGAGATTTTACAGAGGAGCAAATCTATAACTGGTCTTATGCTGATGAGCAGGCAGCCAAAACTACTTGGTCGCCTGAGCAAGATGAGGAAAATCCATATGAAAGCTTGCCTCAGTTAAATCTCTTTACCTATCAAATGTCTCAGATGATTGGTGAGGAGTTAGAAAAAGGTGCTCAACTAGATGGCGAAAATATCGACTATGCTTTTGACTTAAGTGAATTTTTCGCCACAGATGATAAAGGTAAATTTATCCATGAGCAAGATGTCAGAAATTGGTTAGATACTCTATCGAGCAATGAAAAATATCCATTTTCAACCAAAGAACTTCGGAACGAACTCAAGCATACTTTTTGGCTTTTAGAACGTGTAGCCTCAGCTAAAGCCTTAAAAGCACTACTAGAAGAACACCCCATCTATGAAAACTATGAGATTGTTTTAGCTGCTGGTGATGGACGCATGTCCGAAGAAGACGATAAAGTCAAACTCAAATCCTTAGACTTGGTTAGAAAAGCGATAGCAGAGAATGACAAAACTATTACCCTATCCGTCGGTCAGTTGACGACAGGCGTCACTATCCCTGAGTGGACAGGTGTATTGATGTTATCGAACTTGAAATCACCTGCACTTTATATGCAGGCCGCCTTCCGTGCTCAGAACCCATATTCATGGACCGATAGCAAAGGAAATCACTTCCGCAAAGAAAGAGCCTATGTATTTGACTTTGCACCGGAAAGAACCTTGATTCTCTTTGATGAGTTTGCCAACAATTTATCGCTTGCGACTGCAGGAGGCGGCGGGACTTCGACAACTCGTGAAGAAAACATCAGAGAATTACTAAATTTCTTCCCTGTCATAGCAGAAGACCGTGCAGGTAAGATGGTTGAAATTGATGCCAAGGCAGTTCTGACTATACCGCGTCAGATAAAAGCTAGGGAAGTCCTCAAACGTGGCTTCATGTCCAATCTCTTATTTGATAATATCAGCGGTATTTTCCAAGCTAGTCAAACAGTTCTAGACATTTTAAATGAACTCCCAGTTGAAAAGGAAGGGAAGTTACAAACATCTTCTGAACTATTGGACTTTTCAGATGTTACAGTAGATGATGAGGGCAATGCAGTAGTTGATCATGAAATTGTAGTTAATCAGCAAATGCGACTTTTTGGTGAAAAAGTCTATGGACTTAGTCAATCTGTGACAGATTTGTTCACTAAGGATGAGGACAGAACTCAAAAACAGCTGGTTAATGATTTGAGTAAGACAGTTTCTCCAGTGATTGTAGAAGAATTGGAAGCAGGCTATGACCTTAAAACGAGGGAAAAAGAACAAATCAAGAAAGAAATTTCCAAAACATTTGAGAATGAAATTCGAAAAAATGAGATAGAACGTAAAATTTCTGAGGCTCATATCAAGGAAGAGTTGAAAGAACAACTCAAGGAAGCAAATGATAAGGAGCAAAAAGATAAGATTCAAGAAGATTTGGATAAACGTTTAGAAGAAAATAATCTCATTCACAAAGAAAAACTAGAGCAAACACTCAAAAAAGAAGTGGAAAAAATGCCTGAGAAGTTTATCGAACAGGTTGAGATAAAACGGGTTGAACAGTTAAAACAATCAGCTCAAGATGAGATTCGTGACCATCTTCGTGGATTTGCAAGAACCATTCCAAGTTTTATTATGGCCTATGGTAATCAATCTCTAATACTTGATAATTTTGATACCTTTGTTCCTGAGCAAGTCTTCTTTGAGGTGACTGGTATTACGATTGACCAATTTCGTTATTTGAGAGATGGTGGACAAGATTTTGCAGGGCATCTCTTTGATAAAGCAACATTTGACGAAGCTATTCAAGAATTTCTCCGCAAGAAAAAGGAGTTGGCAGATTATTTTAAAGATCAAAAAGAAGATATTTTTGATTATATTCCACCGCAGAAGACCAACCAGATTTTCACGCCTAAACGTGTGGTAAAAAGGATGGTAGATGATTTAGAAAAGGAAAATCCAGGGATATTTGAAGATTCATCTAAAACTTTTATTGATTTATATATGAAGTCAGGTCTCTATATTGCAGAATTGGTTAAACGCCTCTATAATAGTGATGGTTTGAAACAATTATTTCCAGATTCTGAAAAACGTTTGAAGCATATTTTAGAGAATCAGGTTTATGGATTTGCTCCGTCTGAGATTATCTATAATATCTCGACTAATTTTATTTTTGGAAATCTTTCTAAAGATATTAGTAGGAAGAATTTTGTTTTAGAAGATACTATTCCAGCGGCTAAAGAAGGAAGAGTTCAGGAGTTGGTTGATTCCTATTTTGAAGATAATTAAAAAGAAGGCCGAGTCAAAATTCTTTGAAATCAGAAAAAACGCATAAGATAAGGTATTGACAATCCTTGGTATTATGCGTTTTATTGTGGGAAGATGTATAATGAATTGAAATAAGATATGAACAAATTGATTAGGGATTTAAAGCATTTTATAACAACGTTTTAGAGTAATGGGGTGCTATTTCAACTTCAACCTACTATAATACAGAAAAAAACAACTCCCTGATGATTCAAGGAGTTGTCTATAGTTAAATTAGTTTTTTGAAGCTGCTTGGAATTCTGGGTTTTTCCATGCTTCGTCAATGATAGCTTGCAATTCTTTAGCAGATGCTTGCATTTTTTGAGTTTCTGCGTCGTTCAATGGGATATTTACTGGACGAACGATACCATGTGCACCAACAACAGCTGGTTGACCGATAAAGACGTTCTCAACTCCGTATTGACCTTCTTGGAATACTGAAAGTGGAAGTACTGCATTTTCATCGTCAAGGATTGCTTTAGTGATACGAGCAAGGGCTACTGCGATACCGTAGTATGTTGCACCTTTTTTGTTGATGATTGTGTAGGCTGCATCACGAACACCTTCGAACAATTCAATCAATTCAGCTTCTTGAACATTTTGAGTGTCTTTAAGGAATTCTTCAAGGTTTACACCAGCGATGTTTGCGTGTGACCAAACAGCGAACTCAGAGTCACCGTGTTCACCCATGATGTAAGCGTGAACTGAACGAGCATCTACATCCAATTTTTCAGCAAGTGCTTGACGGAAACGAGCTGAGTCAAGTGAAGTACCTGAACCGATAACGCGTTCTTTAGGGAAACCAGAGAATTTCCAAGTTGAGTAAGTCAAAACGTCAACTGGGTTAGCAGCAACAAGGAAGATACCTTTGAAACCTGATTCAACAACTTGAGTTACGATTGATTTGTTGATAGCAAGGTTTTTACCTACAAGGTCAAGACGAGTTTCACCTGGTTTTTGAGGCGCACCTGCAGTGATCACAACAAGGTCAGCGTCTGCACAGTCAGAGTATTGAGCTGCATAGATTTTTTTAGGTGAAGTGAAGGCAAGGGCGTGACTAAGGTCAAGCGCGTCACCAACAGCTTTTTCATGCAATTGTGGAATTTCGATAATTCCAAGCTCTTGTGCAATTCCTTGGTTAACAAGTGCAAAAGCGTAAGATGAACCTACAGCACCATCACCGACAAGAATAACTTTTTTGTGTTGTTTAGTTGAAGTCATTGTTCTAAACATCTCCTTAATTTTATTAGGGGATTTTCCCCAGACAACTTCATTCTATCACTTTTAAAAAACTTTGTCACGAATATGCCTTATAGTTCTCGATGTAAACGTTTTAGTGGGTTAGAGTCTGAAATAGATGGGAATTTATGGTATAATGTTGTTACTTACTAATTGTGAAATGAGGCATTTATTAATGCAGGATAAAAATTTAGTGAATGTCAATCTGACAAAGGAGATGAAGACGAGCTTTATCGATTACGCCATGAGTGTTATCGTAGCCCGGGCTCTTCCTGATGTTCGAGATGGCTTGAAACCTGTTCACCGTCGCATTCTCTACGGAATGAATGAATTGGGTGTGACCCCAGACAAACCCCATAAAAAATCTGCTCGTATTACAGGGGATGTCATGGGGAAATACCACCCACACGGGGATTCCTCTATCTATGAAGCCATGGTTCGTATGGCTCAATGGTGGAGCTACCGTTACATGCTTGTTGATGGGCATGGAAACTTTGGTTCCATGGATGGAGATGGTGCTGCCGCCCAGCGTTATACTGAGGCACGTATGAGCAAGATTGCTCTGGAAATGCTTCGAGACATCAATAAGAATACGGTTGATTTCGTCGATAACTATGATGCCAATGAACGTGAACCCGTAGTCTTGCCAGCGCGCTTTCCAAACCTTTTGGTTAATGGAGCAACTGGTATTGCTGTTGGGATGGCAACCAATATTCCGCCTCACAACTTGGGTGAAACCATTGATGCAGTGAAGTTAGTTATGGACAATCCTGAAGTGACCACTAAGGACTTGATGGAAGTCTTGCCTGGTCCAGATTTTCCAACAGGTGCCCTTGTCATGGGGAAATCAGGCATTCATAAGGCTTATGAAACAGGTAAAGGTTCTATTGTTCTTCGTTCTCGTACTGAAATTGAAGAAACTAAGACTGGCCGTGAGCGCATCGTTGTAACGGAATTTCCTTACATGGTCAATAAAACCAAGGTGCATGAGCATATTGTTCGTTTGGTTCAGGAAAAACGCATTGAGGGGATCACAGCGGTTCGTGATGAATCTAACCGAGAAGGGGTTCGTTTCGTAATCGAGGTCAAACGTGATGCCTCTGCCAATGTTATCCTCAATAATCTTTTCAAGATGACCCAGATGCAAACCAACTTTGGTTTTAATATGCTTGCTATCCAAAATGGGGTACCGAAGATTTTGTCCCTTCGTCAGATTTTGGATGCTTATATTGAGCACCAAAAAGAAGTGGTTGTTCGTCGGACACGTTTTGATAAGGAAAAAGCGGAAGCACGCGCTCATATCTTAGAAGGTCTCTTAATTGCGCTAGACCATATCGACGAAGTGATTCGTATCATCCGTGCTAGTGAAACAGACGCAGAAGCACAAGCTGAGTTGATGAGTAAGTTCAAGCTTTCTGAACGTCAAAGTCAGGCTATACTAGACATGCGCCTTCGTCGTTTGACAGGTTTGGAACGTGATAAGATTCAGTCTGAATATGATGACCTCTTGGCTCTGATTGCGGATTTAGCAGATATTCTTGCTAAGCCAGAACGTGTTTCTCAAATTATCAAAGACGAATTAGATGAAGTTAAACGTAAATTTTCTGATAAACGCCGTACAGAGTTGATGGTCGGTGAAGTCTTGAGTCTCGAAGACGAAGATTTGATTGAAGAATCGGATGTCTTGATTACCCTTTCTAACAGAGGCTACATTAAACGTCTGGACCAAGCTGAATTTACTGCTCAAAAACGTGGGGGTCGTGGTGTCCAAGGAACGGGAGTGAAAGATGATGACTTTGTTCGTGAGTTAGTGTCAACTAGCACCCATGATCATCTGCTCTTCTTCACAAATAAAGGGCGAGTTTATCGTTTGAAAGGCTATGAAATTCCTGAGTATGGTCGAACTGCCAAAGGGCTACCAGTAGTCAATCTCTTGAAATTGGACGAAGGCGAAAGTATTCAGACTATTATCAATGTTGAGTCTGATCGCAGTGATGATGCCTATCTCTTCTTTACAACCCGTCACGGTATTGTGAAGAGAACCAGTGTTAAGGAATTTGCTAACATTCGCCAGAATGGTCTCAAGGCTTTGAACCTCAAGGATGAAGATGAGTTAATCAATGTCTTATTGACAGAAGAAGATACGGATATTATCATTGGTACCAAGTTTGGTTATGCAGTTCGCTTTAATCAATCAGCCGTTCGCGGCATGAGTCGTATCGCCACAGGTGTGAAAGGTGTTAACCTTCGTGAAGGAGATACAGTTGTTGGTGCCAGCTTGATTACTGATCAAGATGAGGTTCTTATTATCACAGAAAAAGGATATGGTAAGCGTACAGTCGCTACTGAATACCCAACAAAAGGTCGTGGTGGTAAGGGAATGCAGACAGCTAAAATTACCGAAAAAAATGGCTTGCTGGCCGGTCTTATGACTGTTCAAGGGGATGAGGATTTGATGATTATCACTGATACAGGTGTCATGATTCGAACCAATCTTGCCAATATTTCACAAACAGGACGCGCAACTATGGGAGTTAAAGTAATGCGCCTGGATCAAGATGCTCAGATAGTGACCTTCACAACGGTTGCAGCGGCAGAAAAAGAAGAAGTTGGGACAGAAAATGAAACAGAAGGTGAAGCATAATGTCTCAAAAAAATAATAAAAAGAAAAATAAACGAAAAAATCTGCTGACAAATATCCTAGCAGGATTTCTGATAGTACTGTCACTGGCTTTGATTTTTAATGCGCAAATTCGAAATATTTTCATGGTCTGGAATACCAATAAGTATCAAGTTAGCCAGGTATCAAAAGAAAAAATAGAAGAAAATCAGGATACAGAAGGAAATTTTGATTTTGATTCGGTCAAAGCGATCTCTTCGGAAGCTGTTCTAGCTTCTCAATGGGATGCTCAAAAATTACCAGTTATTGGGGGAATTGCAATTCCTGAATTGGAAATGAATTTGCCGATTTTTAAAGGACTTGATAATGTTAATCTCTTCTACGGCGCTGGTACAATGAAACGCGAGCAAGTAATGGGAGAAGGAAATTATAGTCTAGCTAGTCACCATATCTTTGGTGTTGATAATGCTAATAAAATGTTATTTTCTCCTTTAGATAATGCTAAAAATGGTATGAAAATTTATCTAACTGATAAAAATAAAGTTTATACCTATGAAATCCGTGAAGTCAAACGTGTGACACCGGATCGTGTTGATGAGGTTGATGATAGAGATGGGGTCAATGAAATCACATTAGTAACCTGTGAAGACCTTGCTGCTACAGAACGTATTATTGTAAAAGGCGATTTGAAAGAAACAAAAGATTATTCACAAACATCTGATGAAATCCTAACAGCTTTCAATCAACCATATAAACAATTTTATTAATACAAATCAGTGAAATCCAGAATTTCACTGATTTTTTTAAGATTTTCATAAAAATAAACTTTTATGAAACACAGAAAACGCTTCCTTAATTCTAAAGTTTGTGATATAATTATCAAGAAAAAAGATTTAGGAGTTTATTATGGTTTCTTCAGAATTTATCTCAAAGATTGAATTTGCTTGCAAGAAGAAAGAGAGTCTTTATAGTCAAAGCAAATTTAAGTATGCTATTCGTTCTATGTTCGCAGGTGCATTTTTAACCTTCAGTACTGCTGCTGGTGCAGTTGGGGCTGACTTGATTAATAAAATTGCACCAGGTAGTGGACGTTTCCTCTTCCCATTTGTCTTTGCTTGGGGATTGGCTTACATTGTTTTCTTGAATGCTGAGCTGGTAACTTCAAATATGATGTTTTTGACAGCTGGTAGTTTCTTGAAAAAAATCTCTTGGAGAAAAACAGCTGAGATTTTACTTTACTGTACCTTGTTCAACCTTATCGGAGCCTTGATAGCAGGGTGGGGCTTTGCCCACTCGGCAGCCTATGCGAATCTGACACACGATAGTTTCATCTCAGGTGTTGTTGAGATGAAGTTAGGCCGCTCAAATGAATTGGTCTTGCTTGAGGCGATTTTGGCAAATATTTTCGTAAATATTGCGATTCTTTCATTTGTTTTGGTCAAAGATGGTGGTGCCAAACTTTGGCTTGTTTTGTCAGCTATTTACATGTTTGTATTCTTAACAAACGAGCACATTGCGGCGAACTTTGCTTCTTTCGCGATTGTAAAATTCAGTGTTGCTGCGGATTCAATTGCTAACTTCGGTGTTGGAAATATGCTTCGTCACTGGGGTGTAACCTTCATCGGAAACTTTATCGGAGGAGGCCTCTTGATGGGTCTTCCATATGCCTTCCTCAATAAAAACGAAGATACTTATGTAGATTAAGAAAATGAGCACGATTTAGTCGTGCTTTTTTCATTTTCAAAATAAGGTAATAGCTATTTCTTATATCAAAATATAGAAAACTGATATTTGTAAACTATAACTTAAGGTGCTACAATGTCCTTAATAAAACTATTTGGAGGTCGTTTTATGACTCGTGATTTTAAATTTGAAACCTTACAATTGCATGCTGGGCAAGTAGTTGATCCAGCAACTAAGTCTCGTGCAGTGCCGATTTATCAAACAACATCTTTTGTTTTTGATGACACGCAGGAAGGTGCCGATTTGTTTGCCTTGAGAAAACCAGGGAACATCTATACTCGTATTACCAATCCTACAACGGCTGCTTTTGAAGAAAGAATTGCAGCTCTCGAAGGTGGTGTCGGAGCTCTTGCAACAGCATCAGGTATGGCAGCAGTGACTTATACGATTTTGGCACTTGCTCATGCTGGTGACCATGTTGTAGCAGCATCAACTATTTACGGTGGAACCCTCAATCTCTTGAAAGAAACCCTTCCTCGTTATGGGATCACAACAACCTTTGTCGATGTGGATAATTTGGAGGAAGTGGAAGCAGCTATCAAAGACAATACCAAGCTTGTTCTGATTGAAACCTTGGGCAACCCCTTGATTAACATTCCAGACCTGGAAAAATTGGCTGAGATTGCGCATAAACATCAGATTCCACTTGTTTCTGACAATACCTTTGCTACACCTTATTTGATTAACGTCTTCTCTCACGGCGTAGATATTGCCATTCATTCTGCGACTAAGTTTATCGGTGGGCATGGTACGACTATTGGAGGAGTGATTGTCGATAGTGGTCGTTTTGACTGGGCGGCTTCAGGAAAATTCCCTCAATTTGTTGAGGAAGACCCAAGCTACCACAATTTGAGCTATACTCGTGATGTGGGTGCAGCAGCCTTTATTATCGCTGTCCGTGTTCAATTGCTTCGTGATACAGGTGCAGCCTTGTCACCATTCAATGCTTTCCTCTTGCTACAAGGACTTGAAACCCTTTCACTTCGTGTGGAACGCCATGTTCAAAATGCTGAGAAAATTGTTGATTTTCTTGTCAACCATCCTAAGGTAGAAAAAGTAAATTATCCAAAACTTGCAGATAGTCCTTATCATGCCTTGGCTGAGAAATACTTGCCAAAAGGTGTGGGCTCAATCTTTACCTTCCATGTCAAAGGTGGGGAGGCAGAAGCACGCAAGGTAATTGATCATTTAGAAATCTTTTCTGACCTTGCAAATGTGGCAGATGCTAAATCGCTTGTTGTCCATCCAGCAACAACCACTCACGGTCAATTGTCAGAAAAAGACCTAGAAGCAGCCGGTGTCACACCAAACCAAATTCGCTTGTCTATCGGACTTGAAAATGTAGAGGATTTGATTGAGGACTTGCGCTTGGCCTTGGAAAAAATTTAAAGTAAAAGAAGATAAACAGTGGGTTTCGACTCGCTGTTTTTGATTTTTCCTCAGGCATGATATAATGGTTACAGAAGTCTAGAAAGAGGAACGTTATGAACGAAATCAAATGTCCCAACTGTGGGGAAGTCTTTACAGTAAATGAAAGTCAGTATGCCGAACTTCTGTCTCAAGTGAGAACAGCAGAGTTTGATAAGGAATTGCACGACCGGATGAAGCAGGAACTGGCTTTGGCTGAGCAAAAGGCCATGAATGAGCAACAGTCTAAACTAGCTCAAAAAGACCAAGAAATTGCGCAATTACAGAGTCAAATCCAAAACTTTGATACAGAGAAAGAACTGGCCAAGAAAGAAGTTGAACAGACAAGCCATGAGGCCTTATTGGCTAAGGACAAGGAAGTACAAGCTTTGGAAAACCAATTGGCTACCTTGCGTTTGGAGCATGAAAATCAACTACAAAAGACCCTTTCTGACCTAGAAAAAGAACGAGATCAGGTCAAAAACCAGCTTCTCTTACAAGAAAAAGAAAATGAGCTTTCTCTTGCTTCTGTTAAACAAAACTATGAAGCACAGCTCAAAGCAGCAAGTGAACAAGTCGAGTTTTATAAGAATTTTAAGGCTCAACAATCTACAAAAGCGATTGGGGAAAGCCTAGAACAGTATGCAGAGAGTGAGTTTAACAAGGTCCGTAGTTTTGCCTTTCCAAATGCTTACTTTGAGAAGGATAACAAGGTTTCTGCGCGTGGTTCTAAAGGAGACTTTATCTTCCGTGAATGTGATGAAAATGGAGTAGAGATTATCTCCATCATGTTTGAGATGAAAAATGAAGCGGACGGAACAGAGAAGAAGCATAAGAATGCAGATTTTTATAAGGAATTGGACAAGGACCGTCGGGAGAAGAACTGTGAGTATGCGGTTTTGGTGACCATGCTTGAGGCTGATAATGATTACTTTAACACAGGGATTGTTGATGTCAGCCACGAGTATGAAAAGATGTATGTGGTTCGTCCTCAATTCTTTATCCAGTTGATTGGGCTCTTGCGAAATGCGGCGCTTAATTCCCTAAAATACAAGCAGGAGTTGGCCTTGGTTCGGGAGCAAAATATTGACATAACTCATTTTGAGGAGGACTTGGATGCCTTTAAGTTAGCTTTTGCTAAAAACTATAATTCAGCTTCGACCAACTTTGGTAAAGCTATTGATGAAATCGACAAGGCCATCAAACGCATGGAAGAGGTTAAGAAGTTCCTAACCACATCCGAAAACCAACTCCGTCTAGCTAACAACAAATTGGAAGATGTCTCTGTTAAAAAATTGACCCGAAAAAATCCAACAATGAAAGCGAAGTTTGAAGCGCTGAAGGGGGAGTGAGAAAGCAAAAATGAACGGTATTATCAACTTAAAAAAAGAAGCGGGGATGACCTCGCATGATGCGGTTTTTAAACTGCGTAAGATTTTGGGAACCAAGAAAATTGGTCATGGTGGGACCTTGGATCCGGATGTGGTGGGTGTTTTGCCCATTGCAGTTGGCAAGGCGACCCGCATGGTCGAGTTTATGCAGGACGAGGGTAAGGTCTATGAGGGAGAAATCACTCTCGGCTATTCCACGACGACCGAGGATGCTAGTGGGGAAGTGGTCGCAGAGACACCTGTTTTGTCGCCCTTGGATGAAAAGTTTGTCGATGAAGCGATTACGAATCTGACTGGGCCTATTACCCAAATTCCTCCTATGTATTCGGCTGTCAAGGTCAATGGTCGCAAGCTCTATGAGTATGCGCGTGCTGATCAGGAAGTGGAGCGTCCAGAACGTCAGGTAACTATTTATCAATTTGAACGGACAAGTTCGATTTCTTATGATGGCCATCTTGCACGATTCACTTTTCGTGTGAAATGTAGCAAGGGAACCTATATTCGTACCTTATCGGTTGACTTGGGAGAGAAGCTTGGTTATGCGGCTCATATGTCACATCTGACTCGAACTAGTGCAGCTGGTTTGCAACTAGAAGATGCTCTTACCTTGGAAGAAATTGCTAGAAAAGTGGAGGTTGGGCAGCTGGACTTTCTACATCCTCTAGAGATTGGAACAGGCGACCTTGTTAAAGTTTTCTTAACTCCAGAAGAGGCTACAGAAGTGCGCTTTGGTCGTTTTATTGAGCTCGACCAAACGGACAAAGAACTAGCTGCCTTTGAAGGCGATACATTGCTAGCCATTCTAGAAAAACGAGACAATCTCTACAAGCCAAGGAAGGTTTTTAGCTAGTCTAACTGGGGTGTATGGATTGAAAATGTTTCCCTTAGACTATCCAAATCAGACTATAAATTTTGTAAAAAATGTGATAGAATAGACGACGGATAAAAAAACGGAGGATAGCATGCAAAATAGACCAATCATTATCGGAGTGACAGGTGGTTCTGGTGGGGGAAAAACCAGTGTTTCAAGAGCCATTTTATCGCATTTTCCAGATGAAAAGATTTCCATGATTGAGCATGATTCATACTACAAGGATCAGTCTCACTTGACCTTTGAAGAGCGTGTCAAAACCAACTATGACCATCCTTTTGCCTTTGATACAGACTTGATGATCGAGCAGATTAAGGAATTGTTGGCAGGGCGTCCGGTGGACATCCCGACTTATGACTATACAGAACATACACGGAGTAGCAAGACCTATCGTCAGGAGCCTCAAGATGTCTTTATCGTTGAGGGGATTTTGGTTTTGGAGGACAAGCGTCTGCGCGATTTGATGGATATCAAGATTTTTGTGGATACGGATGATGATGTGCGCATTATTCGTCGTATCAAGCGCGATATGGAAGAACGTGGCCGCAGCCTTGATAGCGTTATTGACCAGTACTTAGGTGTAGTTAAACCAATGTACCACCAGTTTATCGAACCAACCAAGCGTTATGCTGATATCGTCATTCCTGAAGGGGTCAGCAATACAGTTGCTATTGACCTGTTGACGACCAAAATTGCAAAGATTTTGGAAGAAGCTCGAAATAGTAAATAAACAGATGAATTAGATTTAAGTAAATTTATTGTATATGTATTAAGTTTGGAATATAAATAATCAAAAGAAACTAAGTTTTCTCTAAATCGTTCTAAGAAAGAGTGAGTAATATGAACAAAAACTCAGTAAAATTTGGATTAGCAAGCGCATGCTTAACTTCTGCTATCTTATTTGGGGTGCATACAGTTGAAGCTTCTGACCAATCTTCAAACATTCAACAAAACGAGTTTGATAGTTATGGCAAGGATTTAACTACGTATAAGGCAGAAACAACAAAATATGAATTAGATAAGAAAGCATATGAAGCAGAACTTAAAGCCTACAATGAAAGTGTGGCTAAATATGAAGCGGACAAGGCTGAGTACGATAAGGCGAAGGATGAATATGACAAAGCGTTAGTTGCAAACAAAGAGACACTTACAAAATACGAAAGTGACCTTTCGGAATACAATAAACAAAAAGCTGAGGCGGACAGGGTAAAAGCTGAATACGAAAAACTTAAAGCTGAGTGGGATGCTAAAAAAGCACAATATGAAAAAGATAAAGCGGCCTATGACAAAGCTCAAACTGACTATAATATGGCCAAAGCTGATTATGACGCTAAACTTGCAACATACAATACAAAACTTGCAGAATACAATAAACAAGTTAAATCTAATGAAGCTGCTGATAAAATTGAAAACGATAAACGTAGAGCAGAATATAACGAAAAATTGAAAAAATTCGAAGAAGAATCGAAGAAACCAGGTCGTTTTGCAAGCGAAGAAAAAAACTATTTGATTTTCGTTAAAGAACCAAATGCTAAAATCAGCATAGAAGTTAAAGATACTGGTGATACTGGTGCTTTAGCAATGTTGAAATATACTCAGAAAGACGGAAGTTTTTGGAAACTAAATCATAAAAAGTTGAGTAGCGACCAATTATCAGATGAAGCATTAGCCAAAAATAATTTGACAGATAAGATCATCAAACGATGGGATGAAACAGTAACAGGTTATCGAGAATACGGCAAAGACCCACATATCACCACATATCCTGTCATTGCCAAAAAAGATAGACCGTTTACCGTGACTTACACAAACTTAGAGAACACCACATACGATAAGAAAAAAGTCACACGTATTGATTATGAATACACTGTCTTAGAGACTGGTAGTTCTGTTGATACAATGCAAATTTCTCCTGCCTACGATCCAACTATTTCAGTATCAATCTATGGTGATTTCAGAAAACATGGATATAGTACAAGAGTTCGTATGAAACCAACTCTATATCTTGAAGATGGAACGAAAGTGATTCCAACAAAAGAAAAACCAGTTATGTTTGCAGTGAGTTCTATGAATACAGGATGGCATGGTTATAGTGACAATTCGTATTATTTCGCAGACAATAAGGATATGTTTAAGGAATTCTATGGGAAATCAGGAGTTTATGACGAATACTTAAATGACGAATTTAAGAAACTGTATAACGTAGACCTCGAAACAGCATCAAAACCCGGCGGATTATTGAGTGACCCTGCTAAACGTCAAGAGTGGAATACAAAAAAAGCAGAATTGAAAACAGCATACGTAAAAGATGAAGAAGAGTACAAAAAAGATGGTTTCAAAAAAGTCAAAGATTATATGACTAACAAATATGGATCCAATGTGAATACATGGCCTAGTACCTATCGTGAAATTGTGTATGCTATTCATAATGCTTCATTTATCAAATTGAATGAATCTTTTGTCTATAAACATGATGATGGATTTTATGCCGATAAAACATTAGATGAAATTAACAGTGGAAACCCGGTATGGGATAACCAAGAATCACCTTACAAATACAAAGGTGCAGGTGTTATAAAAGTGTCAGAAGATGGCTTCTATTTGGAATTTGGTGCAACCGTCCCATTCACTCAATTATTCGGAATCAACACGGCTATTGTTGACGAATATATTGATGTGAAACCGAAACTAGAATTGGTTGAAACACCAAAACCAACGCCACCAACGAAACCAGTTGAACCAAAACAACCAGAACTTAAAGAACCAACACCATTAGGAGTTGCTCCAAAAGAACCAAACAAGTTCGATAAAGAAAAACCAGTGAAACCTGACTTGAAAGAACCAAAAGCTCCAACCCCACCGGTTAAGCCTGACTTGAAAGAACCAACGCCACCAACGAGACCAGTGGAGCCACCAAAAGTGGAGAAACCAGTAAAACCTGTTGAACCACCAAAAGTGGAGAAACCAGTAAAACCAGTGGAACCGCCAAAAGAGGAGACACCAGCAAAACCAGTGGAACCGCCAAAAGTGGAGAAACCAACAGAACCGGTTGAGCCACCAAAAATGGTGAAACCAACAAAACAAGTTGAGCCACCAAAAGAGGAAAAACCAACATTGCCACGTACGGGGAGTGCGTCGGACATGAGTATGACTGTGGTTGGGTTATTAACAACTTTAGCATCATTCTTTGTGTTTACTAAACGTAAAGATGAAAGTAACAAATAGTTATCAAGGTTTTGTCGAAAAGATTTAAGCAGAAGGCAAAAAGTTCACTTTTAAAATATCAAAAAAACGAGTATATCCGTAATGGGAGATACTCGTTTTCTTATGCCATAAGCTGTCAGATATTTGTTGTAAACCTATTATTTATTTTTCCCTCATAATGGTACATAAATGGAGATTTTTAGGCATATTTTTGGTATAATAATACCCATGAAAGAGCAAGAAAATGAGTAGTAGGTGGAGATGGAAAAGTATTTATCGGTAACAACTTTGACCAAGTATCTGAAAATGAAATTCGATAAAGACCCTTACTTGGAACGGGTCTATTTAACTGGTCAAGTTTCCAACTTTCGTAAACGACCTACTCACCAATATTTCTCCCTAAAAGATGACCATGCAGTTATTCAAGCGACCATCTGGTCTGGGATTTATCAGAAATTAGGCTTCGATCTGGAAGAAGGAATGAAGATCAATGTGATTGGGCGTGTGCAGGTCTATGAACCGAGTGGTAGCTACTCCATCATCATTGAAAAGGCTGAGCCTGATGGAGTTGGGGCGCTTGCGATTCAGTTTGAACAACTCAAGAAAAAATTGACAGAAGAAGGCCTGTTTAAAGAACGCTTCAAGCAACCTCTGCCCCAATTTTCTAAGAGAATTGGGGTAGTAACCAGTCGCAGTGGAGCCGTTATTCGAGATATTATCACGACCGTCAGCAGGCGCTTTCCAGGTGTCGACATTCTTCTCTATCCGACCAAGGTGCAAGGAGATGGAGCAGCAGAGGAAATAGCACGGAATATTGTGCGTGCTAATGAACGGGACGATTTGGATTTGCTGATTATTGGTCGTGGCGGAGGTTCTATTGAGGATTTATGGGCCTTTAACGAAGAAATTGTGGTACGAGCTATTTTTGAGTCTCGTTTGCCAGTTATTTCTAGTGTGGGGCATGAGACGGATGTGACCTTGGCAGATTTTGTGGCAGATAGACGGGCTGCGACACCTACTGCTGCAGCTGAACTGGCAACACCTGTGACCAAGTTGGATCTATTAGCTCATTTGCAAAATCAGGAAAAACGGATGGCAACAGCAGTCCGAAATGTCCTATCTAAAAAACAAGAAGCTTTGAAAAAATGCAGTCAGTCTGTTATCTTTAGACAGCCAGAGCGCTTGTATGACGGTTATTTGCAACGATTTGATCAACTGCAACTGCGCTTAAAACAAAGTTTGCGAACACGGATTTCTGATAACAAACAGATAGTCCAAGCAAGGACGCATCAATTGGTACAATTATCACCTGTTACCAAAATCCAGCGTTATCAAGACCGTCTAGGTCAGTTGGACAAGCTCCTACGTAGCCAAATGGCGCTGATTTATGATGCTAAGGTTGCTGAAGTCAAGCGACTTTCAGAAGCCCTGCTGATGTTGGATACCAGTCGAATCGTGGCGCGTGGTTATGCTATTGTCAAAAAAGAAGAGTCCGTTGTAGATTCGGTTGAGAATTTAAAGAAAACAGACCAAGTGACGCTTTTGATGCGAGATGGTCAAGTAGAATTAGAGGTTAAAGATGTCAAAACAAAAGAAATTTGAGGAAAATCTAGCTGAACTGGAGACCATTGTCCAAAGTTTGGAAAATGGTGAAATTGCTCTGGAAGATGCGATTGCTGCCTTTCAAAAGGGGATGGTCTTGTCAAAAGAACTCCAAGCGACGCTGGACAAGGCTGAAAAGACCTTGGTCAAGGTCATGCAAGAAGACGGAACAGAAAGTGATTTTGAATGAAGAAGCAAGAAAAATTAGCTCTTGTCGAGTCGGCTTTGGAAGACTTTTATGGAGACCAGCAGTTTGCCTCTAGTTTGCGAGAGTCTGTTCTCTATTCCATTCATGCTGGTGGCAAGCGTATTCGACCCTTTCTCTTGTTAGAAGTTTTGGAAGCCTTGCATATTGCCATCAAAACTGCTCACGCACAGGTAGCTGCGGCCTTGGAAATGATTCATACAGGGAGCTTGATTCATGATGATCTTCCAGCTATGGACGATGATGATTACCGTCGGGGACACTTGACCAACCACAAGAAATTTGGCGAAGCAATGGCAATTTTGGCTGGAGATGCTTTATTCCTAGATCCTTACGCCTTGATAGCGCAGGCAGATTTGCCAAGTCAGATCAAGGTGGACTTGATTGCCAACTTATCGCTTGCTTCAGGAAGTCTGGGCATGGTAGCAGGCCAGGTTTTGGACATGGAGGGTGAACACCAGCACCTGTCTTTGGAAGAACTCCAGACTATCCATGCTAATAAGACTGGAAAACTACTAGCTTATCCCTTCCAAGCTGCAGCCATTATAGCTGAATTGGCACCTGAGATGCAGGCAAAACTGAAAACTGTTGGGGAATTGATTGGACTTGCTTTTCAAGTTCGAGATGATGTACTGGATGTGACTGCCAGTTTTGAGGAAATCGGTAAGACACCACAAAAGGACTTGCAGGCAGAAAAGTCAACCTATCCTGCCTTGTTGGGTTTGGAAGAGGCCATTGCCTTTTGTAACCAAACCTTGGATCAAGCCAATGCCAAATTAGACGACATTGCCCAGCAGGTTCCCTTTGAAACAGAATCAATTGTAAGTGTAGTAGAAAGTTTGAGAATCAATGGCTAAGGAAAGAGTAGATGTACTAGCTTATAAACAGGGCTTGTTTGAAACGAGAGAGCAGGCCAAACGTGGTGTAATGGCTGGCCTAGTCGTAGCAGTCCTGAATGGAGAACGGTTTGACAAGCCAGGAGAGAAAATTCCAGATGACACCGAGCTAAAACTCAAGGGTGTGAAACTCAAGTATGTCAGCCGTGGTGGCTTGAAATTAGAAAAGGCCTTGCAGGTCTTTGATTTGTCAGTGGATGGAGCTACAACAATTGATATCGGTGCCTCTACTGGAGGCTTTACCGATGTCATGTTACAAAATGGTGCTGAGTTAGTTTATGCAGTCGATGTTGGTACCAATCAGTTGGCTTGGAAATTACGCCAAGACCCACGGGTTGTCAGCATGGAGCAGTTCAATTTCCGCTATGCTGAAAAGACTGATTTCGAGCAGGAACCGAGCTTTGCCAGTATTGATGTGAGTTTTATTTCCCTCAGTCTGATTCTGCCAGCCTTGCACCGAGTGTTAGCCGATCAAGGTCAGGTTGTGGCTTTGGTTAAGCCTCAGTTTGAGGCAGGACGTAAGCAGATTGGGAAAAATGGAATTATTCGCGATGCCAAGGTTCATCAGAATGTCCTTGAATCTGTCACAGCTATGGCAGTAGAGGAAGGCTTTTCAGTCCTTGGATTGGACTTTTCTCCCATCCAAGGTGGGCATGGAAATATTGAGTTTTTAGCGTATTTGAAAAAAGAAGAGTCAGCAAGCAATCAGGTTCTTGCTGAGATTGAAGAAGTAGTAGAGAGGGCGCATAGTCAATTTAAAAATGAATAAAAAAGAGAGACTTGAAAAAATTAGACGATTTGTGACAGATTATCAAATCGGTACGCAAGAAGAAATCGTAGAACATTTGAAAGAAGCAGGCATCACTGCCACTCAGGCGACGGTATCCCGAGATATCAAAGAGCTAGGTATTGTCAAAATTCCTTTGAGAGACAACACCTATGTCTATGAATTGCCAAAATCAATCGTAAAAAGTTTGCAACTGGCTGAAGACAATATCGAATCGGCTGAATTGATGGATAAGATGATCAATCTCCAAGTTATTCCAGGAAATACAGCCTTTGTAAAAGCTCAGTTAATCGAGACATTTGCTGACAAGATTTTTAGCTGTTTAGCTGATGATAGCTCGATTTTAGTCATTGCCAGAAGTGAAAGTCTAGCTGAGGAAATCTTTGAACAAGTAAAAAATTGGTAGGTCTATATGTTACTTGAAATTTCGATAAAAAACTTTGCCATTATTGAGGCTATTTCCCTCCATTTTGAGAAGGGAATGACAGTCCTGACTGGTGAAACGGGTGCAGGGAAGTCGATTATCATTGATGCCATGAATATGATGTTGGGAGCTCGTGCGACGACAGATGTTATTCGTCATGGTGCACCAAAGGCAGAGATTGAGGGACTTTTCTCAGTTGAAAATAGTCGCCTTTTACAGGAAATTTTTGATGAGCAAGGTTTGGACATGAGTGATGAGATTATCATCCGTCGGGAAATCTTGCAAAATGGTCGGAGTATTAGTCGTGTCAATGGCCAGATGGTCAATCTGTCTGTTTTGCGTGCTATTGGGCAACATCTTGTGGATATACATGGTCAGCATGACCAAGAAGAGTTAATGCGTCCTCAACTGCACATCCAGATGTTGGATGAATTTGGCGACGTAGCTTTTTGGGACTTAAAAGAAACCTATCAAACGAGTTTTGATGCCTACCGTAAAATGCGTAAGCAGGTTCTGGAAGTCAAGAAAAACCAACAGGAACACAAGGCTCGTATTGAAATGTTGGAATTTCAAATGGCAGAGATTGAGGCAGCAAACTTGCAAGCTGGAGAAGATCTGGCTCTCAATCAAGAGCGTGATAAACTTCTCAATCATAAAAATATTGCGGATACGCTGACCAATGCCTACAGTATGTTGGACAATGAAGAGTTCTCGAGTCTGGCTAATGTTCGTTCGGCCATGAATGATATGGAAAGTGTCGAAGAGTACGACCCGGAATATCGTGAAATTTCAAGCTCACTATCTGAGACCTACTATGTCTTAGAAGACATTAGCAAACGTCTGGAAGCTATCATTGAGGACCTTGATTTTGACGGCAATCGTCTTATGCAGGTTGAGAATCGTTTGGACCTCCTTCATACCATTACCCGTAAGTATGGTGGGACTGTAGACGATGTTTTGCTTTATTTTGCCAAGATTACGGAAGAATACAATCTCTTGACAGGCAATAATCTTTCGTCTGAGGACATGGAAACCGAGCTCAAGAAATTGGAAGTTAATCTTGTCGATTTGGCAGGCCAGCTTGCATCTGCTCGTCATGATTTGGCCCAGCAGCTCGAAACTGAGATTAAACAAGAACTGCAAGACCTCTATATGGAAAAAGCCCAGTTTCAGGTTCGTTTTAGCAAGGGCAAATTCAGTCGTGAGGGAAATGAAATGGTCGAGTTTTACATTTCAACCAACCCTGGTGAAGATTTTAAACCCTTGGTCAAGGTTGCATCTGGTGGGGAATTATCCCGTCTTATGCTAGCTATTAAGTCTGCCTTTTCACGTAAAGAAGGCAAGACTAGCATTGTCTTTGATGAGGTGGATACGGGAGTTTCAGGTCGTGTAGCCCAAGCTATTGCGCAGAAGATTCACAAGATTGGTCAGCATGGTCAGGTACTGGCTATTTCTCATTTGCCACAAGTGATTGCGATTGCGGATTATCAATTCTTTATTGAGAAGATTAGCAATGAGCATTCAACCGTTTCAACTGTTCGTCTCTTGACGGTTGAAGAGCGAGTGGAGGAAGTTGCCAAGATGTTGGCAGGTGATGATGTGACGGAAGCAGCTCTGACGCAAGCCAGAGAATTGTTGAGAAACAGGGAGAAATAAGATGACAGATTATTATGTAATTGGAGATGTTCATGGAAAAGCTGGAATGCTAGAAGACCTTCTCAAAACATGGGATGGTCAGACCCAGTTGCTCTTTCTAGGGGATTTGATTGACCGCGGTGAAGATAGTCGCCGTGTCCTTGAAATGGTTAAGGACTTGGTTGATAATCAAGGTGCTATCTGTTTGTCAGGAAACCACGAGTATATGTTTTTGACTTGGCTCGATGACCCAGAAGAAAGCTATGACCATTATCGTCGCAATGGTGGAGATACAACCATTAACTCTATCCTAGGTCGTCCCTTGGATGCACCAGTTGATGGGGTCGAGGATGCCAAGCGTGTTGCTACTGAAGCAGCAGACTTGGTCGAATTTATTCGTCAAATGCCTTTTGTGGTAGAGACAGATAAGTATATCTTTGTTCACGCAGGTATTGATTTAACATTGGATGACTGGCATGAAACTACAGATTATAAAAAAGTCTGGCTTAGAAAACCATTCCACGAAGCAGAAAATCATACTGGAAAAATCATTGTCTTTGGTCACACACCAGTTTATGGTTTGTTAAAGCAAGAGCGTGGTACAGCTGAGCTTTGGACTACAGAAGATGGCAAGATTGGAATGGATGGAGGAGCTGTTTATGGTGGTGTCCTTCACGGGATTGTCTTTACAGAACAAGGAATGACAGAACATCACTTTATCGAAAATGACGGCTTTGTCGCTGAAGATTAGTACTCCTAGCAGGGTATGGTCTTGTCAAAATGTCAAAAACAATTTATAATAAATAGATACCCTGAAAGGAAGAGAATCATGAACTTAGAAGAATTGAAAAAACGACAGGAGAAGATCCGTAACTTCTCTATTATCGCCCATATTGACCACGGAAAATCAACTCTAGCAGACCGCATTTTGGAAAAGACAGAGACAGTTTCAAGCCGTGAAATGCAGGCCCAACTTTTGGATAGTATGGATTTAGAGCGGGAACGTGGGATTACCATTAAGTTAAATGCCATCGAGCTCAATTACACTGCAAAAAATGGGGAAACTTATATTTTTCACTTGATTGATACACCAGGACACGTTGACTTTACCTATGAAGTTTCACGTTCGCTAGCTGCCTGTGAGGGAGCGATTTTGGTAGTTGATGCTGCTCAAGGAATTGAGGCTCAAACCCTTGCCAACGTTTATCTAGCCTTGGACAATGATTTGGAAATCATGCCAGTCATTAACAAAATTGACCTGCCAGCTGCAGATCCAGAGCGCGTGCGTACAGAGATTGAAGATGTGATTGGTTTGGATGCCAGTGAAGCAGTTTTGGCTTCTGCCAAGGCTGGTATTGGTATCGAGGAAATCCTTGAGCAAATCGTGGAAAAAGTGCCAGCGCCAACAGGTGATGTGACGGCACCTCTTAAGGCTTTGATTTTCGACTCGGTTTACGATGCTTACCGTGGGGTTATCCTCCAAGTTCGTGTCATGGATGGAGTGGTCAAACCTGGTGATAAGATTCAGCTCATGAGCAATGGTAAGACTTTTGATGTTACGGAAGTCGGTATTTTCACACCCAAAGCAGTTGGTCGTGATTTTCTTGCTACTGGTGATGTTGGTTATATTGCGGCGTCTATTAAGACGGTTCAGGATACTCGTGTGGGTGATACCGTTACCTTGGCAACCAATCCTGCAGCTGAGCCATTACATGGTTACAAGCAGATGAATCCCATGGTCTTTGCGGGTCTATATCCTATCGAGTCAAACAAGTACAATGACCTACGTGAAGCCCTTGAAAAATTGCAACTGAATGATGCTAGTCTCCAATTTGAACCAGAAACATCTCAGGCACTTGGATTTGGTTTCCGTTGTGGTTTCCTTGGACTTCTTCATATGGATGTTATTCAAGAACGTTTAGAGCGTGAGTTCAACATCGACCTCATCATGACAGCTCCGTCTGTTATCTATAAAGTCAATCTGACAGACGGTGAGTCTATGGATGTGTCCAACCCGTCTGAATTCCCAGACCCAACTAAGATTGCGACCATTGAGGAACCTTATGTTAAGGCGCAAATCATGGTACCACAGGAGTTTGTCGGGGCAGTAATGGAATTAGCTCAGCGTAAGCGTGGGGACTTTGTGACTATGGATTATATCGATGATAACCGTGTCAATGTTATCTATCAAATTCCACTGGCTGAAATCGTCTTTGACTTCTTTGATAAGCTTAAGTCTTCGACACGTGGTTATGCAAGTTTTGACTACGAATTGTCAGAATATCGCCCATCTAAGCTGGTCAAAATGGATATCCTTCTCAACGGAGACAAGGTGGATGCCCTTAGCTTTATCGTTCACAAGGATTTTGCCTACGAACGTGGGAAACTTATCGTTGATAAGCTCAAGAAAATCATCCCTCGTCAACAATTTGAAGTTCCAATCCAAGCAGCTATTGGACACAAGATTGTGGCTCGTACTGATATTAAGGCCCTTCGTAAAAACGTACTTGCTAAATGTTACGGTGGTGACGTTTCTCGTAAACGTAAACTCCTTGAAAAACAAAAAGCTGGTAAGAAACGTATGAAAGCTATCGGATCAGTAGAAGTTCCGCAAGAAGCCTTCCTCAGCGTTTTGAGCATGGATGAAGAATAAGTTATCAGAAATGCATTTCCTTCTTCATAGAAAATTTATATAAGAATCAATCGTAAAGCAGGCTTAGATGGCCTGCTTTTTTAGTTTTTATACTCTTCGAAACTCTCTTCAAACCACGTCAGCGTCACCTTACTGTAGATATGATAACTGACTTCGTCAGTCTTATCTACAACCTCAAAAGCATGTTTTGAGCTGACTTCATCAGTTTCATCTACAACCTCAAAACCATGTTTTGAGCTGACTTCGTCAGTTTTATCTGCAACCTCAAAGCTGTGTTTTGAGCAACCTGCGGCTAGCTTCCTAGTTTGCTCTCTGATTTTCATTGAGTATTAGAACAGAAAAAATGCTTGGAGTATTTGTTTGTGTGTTTATTTTTATATAACAAACTATAAACACAACAAAAATATAAAAAAAGAGACAAAAATCAACAGAAAACTATTGACAACGATTTCATATAGTGTTATACTTATGGCATAAAGTTAATGGAAAGAAGGGAAAACCTTATGGGATTAGAGCATTTCTTTGACAAAAACCTTGTGTTTTGCTTAGAAGCGAATAATCAAGAACATCTCTTTGATCAGGTTGCAACTTTATTGGAAGAACGAGAAATCGTGACTCCAACCTATCGTGAAGCCTTGATTACGCGTGAAAAGTCATTTCCAACTGGCTTAGATATGGAATTTTTGGGTAAGGATTTGCCGAATGTGGCTATTCCTCACACAGATATTGTTCATAATCTGGCTGAAAAAGTTGTGGTCGTTCGATTAGAAAAACCAGTGACTTTCCACAATATGATTGCGCCGGATAAGGAAGTAGAAGTATCTTTACTCTTCTTTATCATTAATAACTCAAGTTCAAGTCAAACGAATATTCTTGCTCAGTTGATGGACTTCTTCACAGGAAATGGTCATCTTGAAGACCTATCAAAAATTTCTGAACCAGAAGCCCTCTATGCTTATATCGCTGAAGCAATCGCTTAATCTTGTCTATTAAAAATATTAAATCGGAGGAGATCCATATGATTAAAATTCTTGCTGCCTGCGGTGCAGGTGTTAACTCAAGCCACCAAATTAAAAGTGCTCTTGAAGAAGAACTTTCAAACCGTGGCTACGATGTTCACTGTGATGCAGTTATGGTCAAAGACGTTAACGAAGACCTTATCAAAGGTTATGACATCTTCACACCAATTGCTGCGACAGACCTTGGTTTTGACCCAGGTATTCCAGTTATCGAAGCTGGACCAATCTTATTCCGTATCCCAGCTATGAGTGCTCCAGTATATGATAATATTGAAGCAGCTATCAAAGAACACGGGTTAAGCTAATTTTAATTTGTTAACATTCATATAACATAAAAAAGGGAGGAACTGTTATGGATGCAATCTTTGGGCTAATCAAAGAATTTTTCACACCTATCTTAGATATGGGTGGACCTGTCATCATGTTAATCATTTTGACATTATTGGCTTTACTTTTTGGAGTGAAATTCTCCAAAGCGCTTGAAGGTGGTATCAAACTTGCCATCGCTCTTACTGGTATCGGAGCTATCATCGGTATGCTAAATGGTGCTTTCTCAGCGTCGCTTGCAAAATTCGTTGAAAATACTGGTATCCAATTGAGTATCACTGACGTTGGTTGGGCACCACTTGCTACAATCACTTGGGGTTCTGCTTGGACACTTTACTTCTTGCTCATCATGTTGATTGTCAACATAGTGATGCTAGCTATGAAGAAAACAGATACACTTGACGTTGATATCTTTGATATCTGGCACTTGTCTATCACAGGTCTTTTGATTAAATGGTATGCTGACAACAATGGTGTGAGCCAAGGGGTTTCACTCTTGATTGCTACAGCAGCTATTGTACTTGTTGGGGTTCTTAAAATCATCAACTCTGATTTGATGAAACCTACATTTGATGACCTTCTTAATGCACCAAGTTCATCTCCAATGACTTCAACTCACATGAACTACATGATGAACCCAGTTATCATGGTTTTGGATAAGATTTTTGAAAAATTCTTCCCAGGTCTTGATAAATACGACTTTGACGCCGCAAAATTGAACAAGAAAATCGGTTTCTGGGGTTCTAAATTCTTTATCGGTTTCATCCTTGGTATCGTTATCGGTATTATGGGAACTCCACATCCAATTGCAGGTGTTGAAGATGCAGATAAATGGCGTCTAGTTATTAAAGGATGGTTGTCTCTTGGTTTGACTGCCGGTGTATCTTTGGAACTCTTCTCACTTATCGGTTCTTGGTTCATCGCAGCAGTAGAACCACTTTCACAAGGTATTACAAACGTTGCTACTAAACGTCTTCAAGGACGTAAATTCAACATCGGTCTTGACTGGCCATTCATCGCTGGTCGTGCTGAAATTTGGGCTTGTGCTAACGTACTTGCACCAATCATGTTGGTTGAAGCAGTACTTCTTTCAAAAGTCGGAAATGGTATCTTGCCACTTGCAGGTATCATTGCTATGGGTGTTACTCCAGCTCTCTTGGTTGTAACTCGTGGTAAATTGCTCCGTATGATCATCTTCGGAACACTCTTGTTGCCACTCTTCCTTCTTTCAGGTACACTTATTGCACCATTTGCAACAGAACTTGCTAAAGGTGTAGGTGCTTTCCCAGCAGGTGTGAGTGAAACTCAATTGATTACTCACTCAACTCTTGAAGGACCAATCGAAAAACTTCTTGGTTGGACAATTGGTAACACTACAACTGGTGATATCAAAGCAATCCTTGGTGCTGTAGTCTTCCTTGTATTCTATATCGGTATCTTTGCTTGGTACAGAAAACAAATGATCAAACGTAACGAAGAGTACGCAGCAAAAGCAAAATAATGCGCTCCTATAAAATGTAAGCTCAATGAAAATCAAAGAGCAAACTAGAAAGCGAGTCGCAGGTTGCTCAAAATACAGTTTTGAGGTTGTAGATAAGACTGACGAAGTCAGTGACCATATCTACGGCAAGGCGACGCTGACGAAGTTTGAATTGGATTTTCGCAGAGTGTAAATTGTTGAAACTAGGTTGTCATACCATTAGGAGTGACAGCCTAGTTTTTTATAAACTATCAAGAAATTGGAGAAAATAATGGTAATTGAATTAAAATCAGAACAATTAAGAGTTCAATTTAACAGTTTTGGTGGGGCTCTTTCTTCTATAAAAGATGCTGAGGGACTTGAGTATTTGTGGCAAGGGGATGCTACTTATTGGAGTGGACAAGCTCCTGTTCTCTTTCCTATTTGTGGTTCATTGAGAGAGGATACAGCCGTCTATATAGATGAGAAGGGTCAGGAAAGCAAAGGAAAGATTCCTCGTCATGGTCTGGTCCGCAAGAAAGAATTTGAATTAGTTGAACAGACAGATAAGAGTGTAACTTTTGCAATTGAAGACGATGAGAATAGCTATCAAAACTATCCTTATCATTTCCGCCTAGAAATCACTTATAGCCTTACTGGCAAGACAGTACGAACTCAATACAAAATAATTAATAAAGAAACTAGCAAGGTCATGCCTTACTTTATTGGTGGACATCCAGGATTTAATTGTCCTCTGCTTGATGATGAGGTCTATGAAGATTACTATTTAGAGTTTGAGAAAGAAGAGACTTGCTCTGTTCCACGTCCTTTCCCAGAAACAGGGATGCTTGACTTTCAAGATAGAAGTCCATGGTTAGAGAATCAAAAAGAATTAGACCTAAGCCATGATCTTTTCAGCACAGATGCAGTGACTTTGGATGAATTGCAATCTCGAACAATTGCCCTTCGTTCTCGTAAACATGATAAGGGATTGAAAGTGCACTTTGCAGAGTTTCCAAACCTCATCATCTGGTCAACTTTGAACAAGGGACCTTTCATTGCCTTTGAACCATGGTCTGGCTTGTCAACATCCCTTGAAGAAGGAGATCATTTAGAAGATAAGAAGAATGTTCGTCTCTTAGAAGCCAATCAGGTTGAAGAATTAGGTTTTGAGATAGAAGTTTTATAAAAAAGTAAAAAATAAATAACAAAAACAAACACAAACTGTTGACTTTTTCAAACAATAGTAGTATATTATGTTTGTGAGGACTAATTGACTGTTTTTTAAAGACAGCCAATACACTGCTGGAATCCAGCATAGAAAAAATAAAAAGGAGTATACAATATGTCTATTGTTATCGGTGCAGATGCTGCAGGTTTGAGATTGAAAGAAGTTGTGAAAGACTTCTTAGAAAAAGAAAATTTCCACGTTGTGGATGTTACAGCTGAAGGTCAAGACTTTGTTGATGTGACTCTCGCTGTTGCTGCAGAAGTGAACAAAGAAGAACAAAACCTTGGTATCGTGATTGATGCTTACGGTGCTGGTCCATTTATGGTCGCAACAAAAATCAAAGGAATGGTTGCTGCAGAAGTTTCTGACGAACGTTCAGCTTATATGACTCGTGGCCACAACAACTCACGTATGATCACTATGGGTGCACAACTTGTTGGTGACGAATTGGCTAAAAACATCGCTAAAGGATTTGTTAACGGTAAATACGATGGTGGACGTCACCAAATTCGGGTCGACATGTTGAACAAAATGTGCTAATACTCTTCAAAAATCAAGATAATCTGTCGTCAGCTCACTTTAGCTAACCTCAGTTATGCTCGCAGCTCGCTTCCTAAGCTAATCTTGATTTTTCTTGAGTAAGGATAAATGATATTAGATTTATATAATTAATCGGAGGGAATAACTAATGAGAATTGCAATTGGATGTGACCACATCGTAACAGATGAAAAAATGGCGGTTTCAGAATTTTTGAAATCAAAAGGATATGAAGTCATCGACTTTGGTACCTATGACCACACACGTACTCACTACCCAATCTTTGGTAAAAAAGTTGGTGAAGCTGTAACTAGCGGTCAAGCTGATCTTGGAGTATGTATCTGTGGTACTGGTGTTGGTATCAACAACGCTGTAAATAAAGTTCCAGGTGTCCGTTCTGCCTTGGTTCGTGATATGACAACAGCCCTTTATGCTAAAGAACAATTGAACGCTAACGTTATCGGCTTTGGTGGTAAGATTACTGGTGAATTGCTCATGTGCGATATCATCGAAGCTTTCATCCATGCTGAATACAAACCATCTGAAGAAAACAAAAAATTGATTGCGAAAATTGAACACGTTGAAAGTCACAATGCTCAACAAACAGACGCAAACTTCTTCACTGAATTCCTTGAAAAATGGGATCGTGGAGAATACCACGACTAAGAGGTGACTTATGATTTTAACAGTCACAATGAACCCATCCATTGATATTTCCTATCCCTTGGATGAGTTGAAGATTGATACTGTCAATCGTGTGGTGGATGTAACCAAAACGGCTGGTGGTAAGGGACTCAATGTTACCCGAGTACTTTCAGAATTTGGAGATTCTGTTCTTGCTACTGGTTTAGTTGGTGGTAAACTTGGTGAGTTTTTGGTTGAACATATCGATGATCAAGTAAAGAAAGATTTCTTTTCTATTCAGGGAGAAACTCGTAACTGTATCGCTATTCTTCACGGAGACAACCAAACAGAAGTTCTTGAAAAAGGACCTGAAGTTCTTGAACAAGAAGGTCAAGACTTTTTGGAACATTTCAAAAATCTTCTGGAGTCAGTTGAAGTAGTAGCTATCTCAGGTAGTTTACCAGCTGGCCTTCCAGTTGACTACTATGCGAGCTTGGTAGAACTTGCTAATCAAGCTGGCAAGCCTGTAGTCTTGGACTGCTCTGGTGCAGCACTTCAGGCGGTTCTGGAATCATCACATAAACCAACAGTCATCAAACCAAATAATGAGGAATTATCTCAGCTTCTTGGAAGAGAAGTTTCTGAGGATTTGGATGAATTAAAAGAAGTACTTCAAGAACCTTTGTTTGCAGGGATTGAATGGATTATCGTTTCACTTGGTGCCAATGGTGCTTTTTCCAAACACGGCAACACTTTCTACAAGGTAGATATTCCTAGAATTCAGGTAGTCAACCCTGTTGGCTCTGGAGACTCTACTGTAGCAGGAATTTCTTCAGGACTACTTCATAAAGAATCGGATGCAGTATTACTCATCAAGGCAAATGTCCTTGGTATGCTCAATGCTCAAGAAAAAATGACTGGTCATGTCAACATGGCCAACTATCAAGCTCTATATGATCAATTAATAGTAAAAGAGGTATAAAATGGCTTTAACAGAACAAAAACGTGCACGCTTAGAAAAACTTTCTGATGAAAATGGTATCATCTCAGCTCTTGCATTTGACCAACGTGGTGCTTTGAAACGCCTCATGGCTCAACACCAAACAGAAGAACCAACTGTGGCTCAAATGGAAGAACTGAAAGTTTTGGTAGCAGATGAATTGACTAAATACGCTTCATCTATGCTTCTTGACCCTGAGTATGGACTTCCAGCAACTAAAGCTCTTGATGAAAAAGCTGGTCTCCTTCTTGCTTATGAAAAAACAGGTTATGATACAACAAGCACAAAACGCTTGCCTGACTGCTTGGATGTTTGGTCTGCAAAACGTATTAAAGAAGAAGGTGCAGATGCAGTTAAATTCTTGCTTTACTATGATGTAGATAGCTCAGACGAACTCAACCAAGAAAAACAGGCTTACATCGAACGTATCGGTTCTGAGTGTGTGGCTGAAGATATTCCATTCTTCCTTGAAATCCTTGCTTACGATGAAAAAATTGCGGACGCAGGTTCTGTAGAATACGCTAAAGTAAAACCACACAAAGTTATCGGTGCTATGAAAGTCTTCTCAGACCCACGCTTTAACATTGATGTCTTGAAAGTTGAAGTTCCTGTTAACATTAAATATGTTGAAGGATTCGCTGAAGGTGAAGTAGTTTATACACGTGAAGAAGCAGCAGCCTTCTTCAAAGCACAAGATGAAGCAACTAACTTGCCATATATCTACTTGAGTGCTGGTGTATCAGCTAAACTTTTCCAAGATACCCTTGTATTTGCCCATGAATCAGGTGCAAACTTTAATGGAGTTCTTTGTGGCCGTGCTACATGGGCTGGATCAGTTGAAGCTTACATCAAAGATGGTGAAGCAGCAGCTCGCGAATGGCTTCGCACAACTGGTTTTGAAAACATTGACGAACTCAACAAAGTTCTTCAAACAACAGCGACTTCATGGAAAGAACGCGTGTAAGAAAGTCCTTCGAGGTTAGGAACATGAAACTAAAAAATTTTTAAAAAAAGTTGTATGTAAAGGTTTACAAAATAACTTACTTGTGCTATACTTAAATCACAAGTTAATACAAGGTGAGTGTTACTGAGTAATATTAGGCATGATCACAGGTGAATTAGGAATCGGATGATTTTCTAGTTCATTTGTGGTCATTTTTTGTACTCATATACCTTTAAGATATAAAAGGAGGTTGACATGTATCGAATTCTAAATCCAATGAATCACAATGTCTCGCTTGTCAGAAATGATAAGGGAGAAGAGGTGATTGTAATTGGTAAGGGGATTGCATTTGGAAAGAAGAAGGGAGATTTGATTGCTGAAAATCAGGTTGAGAAAATCTTTCGGATGAAGACCGAAGAGTCCAGAGAAAACTTTATGGCTCTCCTCAAAGATGTTCCGCTTGATTTTATCACAGTGACTTATGAAATCATTGATAAGCTATCAAAGAAATATCATTATCCGATTCAAGAGTATCTCTACGTAACCTTGACAGATCATATTTACTGTTCTTACCAAGCTCTAGCACAAGGAAGGTACAAGGATAGTAATCTGCCAGATATTTCTGCTAAGTATCCTGTCGCTTTTCAAATCGCAAATGAAGCTTTTGAAATTTACCGTCAGAAGCTAGCAGATCATTTTCCTGAGGATGAAATTATTCGGATTGCTTATCATTTCATCAATGCCGAAGGCGAGAATGAAGTCCAAGTGGTTGAGTCGATTGATAAGAGGAAAGAAATTCTCAGGAATGTTGAAGAAGTTCTAAAGGAATATGCAATTCAGCGAACCAAAGAGAATAACCATTTCTATGATCGCTTTATGATTCATTTGAATTATTTCTTGGATTATTTAGACAGATCTAGAGATGATAACCAATCACTTCTGGATATGGAAGACCATATTAAACAATCCTATCCAAAAGCGTTCGAGATTGGTTCCAAGATCTATGATGTGATTACGCAACATACGGGTCTTGATTTGTATAAAAGTGAACGAGTTTATCTAGTTCTACATATCCAACGTTTATTGTCATAAAAATTATTTAACACTATATTATATAAGGAGAATTCTATCATGAATAGAGAAGAAGTAACATTGTTAGGTTTTGAAATCGTAGCCTATGCTGGCGATGCTCGTTCAAAACTATTGGAAGCCTTGAAGGCTGCTGAAGCTGGTGATTTTGCGAAAGCGGACAGATTAGTTGAGGAAGCTGGTAGCTGTATTGCTGAGGCTCACCACGCGCAAACAAGTCTATTGACTAAGGAAGCTTCTGGTGAGGACTTAGCGTATAGTGTGACCATGATGCATGGCCAAGACCACTTGATGACAACTATTTTGTTAAAAGATTTGATGCACCATTTAATTGAACTGTACAAGAGAGGAGTTAAATAATGAATAAACTAATTGCATTTATTGAGAAAGGAAAGCCTTTCTTTGAGAAACTATCTCGTAATATCTATCTTCGTGCTATTCGTGATGGTTTCATTGCAGGTATGCCTGTTATTCTCTTCTCAAGTATCTTTATCTTAATTGCCTTTGTACCAAACTCATGGGGCTTTAAATGGTCTGATGAAGTTGTAGCTTTTCTGATGAAACCTTATAGCTATTCTATGGGTATTCTGGCTCTCTTGGTAGCTGGTACAACAGCTAAATCTTTAACTGACTCAGTCAATCGAAGCATGGAGAAAACCAATCAAATCAACTATATGTCAACATTGTTGGCAGCAATTGTTGGTTTGTTGATGTTGGCAGCTGATCCTATCGAAAATGGTCTAGCTACTGGATTCTTGGGGACAAAAGGTTTGCTTTCAGCCTTCCTTGCTGCATTTATCACAGTAAACATCTATAAAGTTTGTGTGAAGAATAATGTGACAATTCGTATGCCTGACGAAGTTCCACCAAATATCTCACAAGTCTTTAAAGATGTGATTCCATTCACTCTCTCAGTTGTTTCACTTTATGCTCTTGATTTACTAGCTCGTCATTTTGTTGGTTCTAGTGTGGCAGAATCAATCGGTAAATTCTTTGCTCCATTATTCTCTGCAGCTGATGGCTATCTAGGTATTACCATTATCTTTGGTGCCTTTGCCTTCTTCTGGTTTGTTGGGATTCATGGTCCATCTATCGTTGAGCCTGCTATCGCAGCAATTACCTATGCTAATGCAGAAGTCAACTTGAACCTTCTCCAACAAGGTATGCACGCTGACAAGATTCTTACTTCTGGTACACAAATGTTTATTGTTACCATGGGTGGTACTGGTGCGACACTGGTTGTTCCATTCATGTTCATGTGGTTAACAAAATCTAAACGTAACCGTGCAATCGGACGTGCTTCAGTAGTTCCAACCTTCTTCGGTGTAAATGAACCAATCTTGTTTGGTGCACCACTTGTATTGAACCCAATCTTCTTCATTCCATTTATCTTTGCTCCAATCGCAAACGTATGGATTTTCAAATTCTTTATTGAAACTCTTGGAATGAACTCATTCACTGCTAATCTACCATGGACAACTCCAGCTCCACTAGGTCTAGTTCTTGGAACTAACTTCCAAGTGCTATCATTCATTCTTGCTGCCCTTCTAATCGTGGTTGACGTTGTCATTTACTATCCATTCCTTAAGGTCTATGATGAACAAATTCTTGAAGAAGAACGTTCAGGTAAGTCTAATGATGAATTGAAAGAAAAAGTTGCTGCAAACTTCAACACTGCAAAAGCGGATGCTATTCTTGAAAAAGCGGGTGTCGATGCAGCACAAAATACCATCACTGAAGAAACAAATGTCCTCGTTCTCTGTGCTGGTGGAGGTACAAGTGGACTCCTTGCAAATGCTTTGAATAAGGCAGCAGCAGAATACAATGTCCCTGTGAAAGCAGCAGCAGGTGGCTATGGTGCTCACCGTGAAATGTTACCAGAGTTTGATTTGGTTATCCTTGCCCCTCAGGTTGCTTCAAACTTTGAAGACATGAAAGCAGAAACAGATAAGCTCGGTATTAAACTTGCGAAAACAGAAGGCGCTCAATACATCAAATTAACTCGTGATGGAAAAGGTGCTCTAGCATTTGTACAAGCTCAATTCGATTAACGATAGGGACTGTGAAACAGTCTCCTATCGTTACGGAAATCGCTATGGCGAATTTCCTAATCGCCTTGTTAATTCGTCGGTAAAAAGATATCGTTTTTACCTCCTCATGTCACAATTCGGTGACTTGGTACAAGAAGTGAGATGGAGAAGGATGGCTCACTGACTCCTCTCCTCTCACTTTTACTTTATTTAAATCAAGAAAAAGGTGAAAAAAATGACAAAAACACTTCCAAAAGACTTTATTTTTGGTGGCGCAACAGCTGCTTATCAAGCAGAAGGTGCTACACATACTGATGGAAAAGGACCAGTTGCGTGGGATAAATATCTTGAAGATAACTACTGGTACACTGCAGAACCAGCTAGTGATTTTTACAATCGATACCCAGTTGACCTCAAGTTGGCAGAAGAGTATGGTGTCAATGGCATTCGAATTTCTATTGCCTGGTCACGTATTTTCCCGACTGGTTATGGTGAAGTAAATGCTAAAGGTGTTGAGTTTTATCATAATTTATTTGCAGAGTGTCACAAACGTCACGTTGAGCCCTTTGTAACTCTTCACCACTTTGACACACCAGAAGCTCTTCACTCAAATGGCGACTTCTTAAACCGTGAAAACATTGAACACTTTGTAGACTACGCAGCCTTCTGTTTTGAAGAATTTCCAGAAGTAAACTATTGGACAACCTTTAATGAAATTGGACCAATCGGTGATGGTCAATACTTGGTTGGGAAATTCCCTCCAGGTATCCAGTACGACCTTGCCAAAGTCTTCCAATCGCACCACAATATGATGGTGTCTCATGCGCGTGCAGTCAAGCTATATAAAGATAAAGGTTATAAAGGTGAAATTGGGGTTGTTCATGCTCTGCCTACTAAGTATCCTCTAGATCCTGAAAATCCTGCAGATGTTATTGCGGCAGAGTTGGAGGACATTATCCATAACAAATTTATCTTGGATGCAACTTATCTGGGTCACTACTCTGAAAAGAGCCTGGCAGGGGTAGAGGCTATCTTGGCTGCCAATGGTGGTAGCTTGGATCTTCGTGAAGAAGATTTCACAGCATTAGAAGCTGCAAAAGACTTGAACGACTTCCTTGGAATCAATTACTATATGAGTGACTGGATGGAAGCCTTTGATGGCGAAACTGAAATCATTCATAATGGTAAGGGTGAGAAAGGAAGCTCTAAATACCAAATCAAAGGTGTTGGTCGTCGTGTAGCTCCTGATTATGTGCCACGTACGGATTGGGATTGGATTATCTACCCTCAAGGTTTGTATGACCAAATCATGCGTGTGAAGAAAGATTATCCCAACTACAAGAAGATTTACATCACTGAAAATGGTCTTGGCTATAAAGATGAGTTCGTTGATAACACTGTTTACGATGATGGACGTATTGATTATGTGAAGCAACACTTGGAGGTTTTATCTGATGCGATTGCAGATGGAGCTAATGTAAAAGGTTACTTCATCTGGTCATTGATGGATGTCTTCTCATGGTCAAATGGGTATGAGAAACGTTACGGTCTCTTCTATGTAGACTTTGAAACTCAAGAACGTTATCCTAAGAAATCAGCTCACTGGTACAAGAAAGTAGCGGAAACTCAGATTATAGACTAGTAGATTTAGTCATTAGATATAGAATTTTAGTGAGGCAAAAAGATGTTCAAAGATTTTATTCAATCAATTTATGAAAAAGTTTATATTATCAATTTTGATAAATGTTCTCAAATACCGTGTTTGACGAATGAAGAACTGAAAAGCCTTGGGAAATGGTATGTCTCGACCGGTAAAGAATGGATTTGTCATTCAGATTATGAGCTGGAAGAATTTAAAAATATCTTTTTAAATTTTATCAATCCTGAAGAATGGGATACTATCTCCTTTGATTCAGATTTTATGCCGTTTCAACAATCATAACCAATTTCCAAAAAAGTTAAATCTTATATTTAGTACGCTGCAAAACTTTTATCTAATCACGTTGCTTATACTCAATGAAAATCAAAGAGCAACTTTAAACTAGAAATCAAGTCGCAGGTTTCTCAATGCATAGCTTTGAGGTTGCAGATAAAGCAATTGGGCAAAAAGTCTTTGATACAGAAAAACGCATAATATCAAGTGTTGAAACCTTGATACTATGCGTTTTATTGTGGGAAGATTTACTTCATTTACTTCTGAAATTGAGTTGTTACCCAGAATCTTTCAGTTTATTAAGGCTTGATGACTTTAGTAAGTTTAGATAGTTCAAAAAGGATTGAATCACTTAGTTTAGAATCTGAAACAATAGTATCAAGATTTGATACATTATAAAAAGTATAAAAATCAAACTTATTGAACTTACTATGATCTGCGAGTAAATATTTTTTATTAGAATTATTTAAAGCGATGCGTTGAGCCTCTCCCTCTTCCTCGCTAAAAGTAGCTAGAGCTCCGTTTTGAATACCATTACAGCTAACGAAAGCTTTAGAAAATTGGAGATTAGAGAGATTTTGTAGGGTCAATGTGCCAACAAAAGCACCTGTAATATCGCGATAATTTCCACCTATCAAAATCAAATCTGTTAATTTTCGTTCGCTTAAAATCAGAAAAACAGGTAGACTGTTGGTCACGACGCGGATATTGTCAATAGGCAACTCACGCGCAAAAAATTCTAATGTTGTTCCTGGTCCAATAAAAATAGTTTCTCTTTCTTCTACTAGACTGCCTGCAAAACGGGCTATTTCTTGTTTTTCTTCCGTTTGGAGGGCTTGTTTTTCAATATTTGATCGCTCATTAGTCAAAAGGGAGTTGGTTCGAAGTTTTTCAGCTCCACCATGCACACGAATCAGCAAATCTTTATCAGCTAATTCCTGTAAATAGCGCCTTGCAGTCATATCTGAAACGGCTATTTCGTCCATAATCTGTTTAACCGTTATGGTTCCTTTACTATTTACTATCTCTAAAATTTTGGTTAATTTTTCTTGTTTGAGCATATTATCACCTCGTTTCCTACTACTATCTTACCATAAACTAGCTCATCATTCAAATACAAAAACAACAAAATAAAACAAAAACAAAAACAAAAATATCGAGGTTTATTTTCAAAACTTTCGATATTTTTATTAAGTTATTATTTTGTTGTTTCTAGTTTACTTTTTGATAGTTAAGAGTGGTGGAGAATTATACTCAATGAAAATCAAAGAGCAAACTAGGAAGCTAGCCGTAGGTTGCTCAAAACACAGTTTTGAGGTTGTAGATAAGACTGACGAAGTCAGTGAGCATATCTACGGCAAGGCGAAGCTGACGTGGTTTGAAGAGATTTTCGAAGAGTATTAGTCTAAACCGTAGTTATAGTCATCGTCTTGCATGGCTTCAACTTCGCCAAGAAGGTAACCATTTCCGACTTGAGAGAAGAAGTCATGGTTGGAAGTTCCTGTTGAAATACCGTTCATAACGATTGGGTTCACATCTTCAGCTGAATCTGGGAAAAGTGGATCTTGTCCCATGTTCATGAGAGCTTTATTGGCATTGTAGCGAAGGAAGGTTTTAACCTCTTCAGTCCAACCAACACCGTCATAAAGACTCTCTGTGTAGCCTTCTTCATTTTCATAAAGAGTATAGAGTAGGTCGTACATCCACTCTTTGAGTTTTTCTTGCTCTTCTTCAGGCAATTCATTGAAACCAAGTTGGAATTTGTAACCAATGTAGGTTCCGTGAACAGACTCGTCACGAATAATCAATTTAATGATTTCTGCAACGTTGGCAAGTTTGTTGTTACCGAGATAGTAGAGGGGAGTGAAGAAACCAGAGTAGAAGAGGAAGGTTTCGAGGAAGACGCTGGCAACTTTCTTTTCAAGTGGGCTGCCGTTTAGGTAGATTTCGTTGACAATCTCAGCCTTCTTTTGTAGGTAAGGATTGGTATTGGTCCATTCGAAAATTTTTTCAATCTCAGCCTTAGTATTCAAGGTAGAAAAGATTGATGAGTAAGATTTAGCGTGGACAGATTCCATAAATTGGATGTTATTGAAAACAGCTTCCTCATGTGGTGTACGGATGTCTGCGCGAAGGGCTTGAACCCCAGTTTCAGATTGCATAGTGTCAAGAAGGGTTAAACCACCAAAAACTTTTCCGACCAAGTCTTTCTCTTTGTTAGATAGCTTTCTCCAGTCATCCAAGTCGTTTGATAAGGGAATACGTGTATCGAGCCAAAATTGCTCCGTCAGTTTTTCCCAAGTTGATTTGTCGATGACATCTTCGATAGCATTCCAGTTAATGGCTTTGTAGTAAGTTTCCATTTGAAATCTCTTTCTGTGTTTAGTATTGCGAACTCACAATTATTTCTATTTTACCATAATTCTATAGGAGTATCGCACAAAAAGTCGGAAGCCCGACTTTTAAAATGTTACATAAATTATGTTATGACCTAGTAGATTTGATTTTATCAGTGCTGCTTAGGGAAAAATAGTGTTTCTATGCTAGAAACTAAATCACACAGCTTTCACACTGGTTGGCACCGACTTCTCCACCATCATCTGTAAAGGTACGGACGTAGTAGATAGACTTGATACCCTTGTTAAAGGCATAGTTACGAAGGATAGACAAGTCACGTGTTGTTTGTTTGTTTTCTTTCTTCCATTCGTAAAGACCTTTTGGAATGTCACTACGCATGAAGAGGGTGAGCGAAAGTCCTTGATCCACGTGCTCTGTCGCAGCAGCGTAAACATCAATCACTTTACGCATATCCATGTCGTAGGCAGAAGTGTAGTAAGGAATGGTTTCTGTTGACAATCCAGCAGCAGGGTAGTAGATTTTCCCGATTTTCTTTTCTTGACGTTCTTCGATACGTTGCGTAATCGGATGGATAGAAGCAGAAACGTCATTGATGTAACTGATAGAACCATTTGGAGCAACAGCAAGGCGGTTTTGGTGGTAAAGACCATCTGCTTGAACCTTGTCGCGAAGTTCAGCCCAGTCAGCAACACTTGGGATAAAGACATCTTTGAAGAGTTCTTTAACATGTTCTGATTTTGGAACAAACTCGCCTGTAATATACTTGTCGAAGTAGCTTCCGTTAGCATAGTCTGATTTTTCAAAATTGTGGAAGGTGATACCACGTTCACGCGCGATATTGTTTGACTCAACCAAAGTCCAGTAGTTCATAAGCATAAAGTAGATGCTTGTAAATTCAACAGACTCAGGTGAACCATATTCAATCAGTTGTTGGGCAAGGTAGCTGTGAAGTCCCATAGCACCAAGACCAAAGGTGTGGGCTTGGCTATTTCCATGGTCAATCGTAGGTACAGCCACAATGTGTGAACTATCTGTAACGAAAGTTAAAGCACGAACCATAGCACGGATAGAACGACCAAAGTCAGGTGAAGTCATCATGTTAACCACGTTGGTTGAACCAAGGTTACATGAAACATCTGTTCCCATTTGAAGGAATTCTTGAGCATCGTTGATCAAGCTTGGTTCTTGAACCTGAAGAATCTCAGAACACAAGTTGCTCATGATAATCTTACCATCAACAGGATTTGCACGGTTAGCCGTATCAATGTTGACGACATAAGGGTAGCCAGACTCTTGTTGTAATTTAGAGATTTCAGTTTCCAAATCACGCGCCTTGATTTTTGTCTTGCGAATATTTGGATTTGCGACCAATTCATCGTATTTTTCAGTAATGTCGATGTAGTTGAATGGCACACCGTATTCTTTTTCTACAGAGTAAGGGCTGAAGAGGTACATTTCTTCATTTTTACGAGCCAATTCGTAGAATTTATCTGGTACTACAACACCAAGTGATAGGGTTTTGACACGAACTTTTTCATCAGCATTTTCTTTCTTAGTTGAAAGGAAGGCGATGATATCTGGGTGAAAGACATTGAGGTAAACAACACCGGCACCTTGACGTTGACCCAATTGGTTAGAGTAAGAGAAGCTGTCTTCGAAGAGTTTCATGACTGGTACGACACCAGAAGCTGCTCCTTCGTAGCCTTTGATAGGTGCACCAGCTTCACGAAGGTTGCTGAGGGTAATTCCCACACCACCACCAATACGTGAAAGTTGAAGAGCTGAGTTGATAGAACGTCCGATAGAGTTCATATCATCCGTCACTTGGATTAGGAAACAAGATACCAACTCCCCACGACGAGCACGTCCAGCATTGAGGAAAGAAGGAGTAGCAGGTTGGTAGCGTTGGTGGATGATTTCATTGGCAATATCGATTGCAACAGCTTCATTCCCATCAGCGAAATAAAGGGCGTTAAAGAAGACACGGTCTTCCATACTTTCAAGATAATATTCACCGTCATTAGTCTTTAAGGCATATTGATTGTAAAATTTATAAGCTGCCATGAATGACTTGAATTGGAAGTTTTGGTCTTTGATAAATTGAGCCAATTCTTCCAAGAACTCTGGACGGTATTTCTTGATAAAAGCTGTTTCGATGTAGTTGTGTTCAATGAGGTAGTTGATTTTATCAGTAATTGAATCAAAAACCATAGTGTTTGGAACGACATTTTCGTTAAAGAAGGCATCCAAGGCTTCCTTATCTTTATGAAGCATGATTTGTCCATTAACAGGACGGTTGATTTCGTTATTGAGACGGAAGTAAGTCACGTCCTCAAGATGTTTTAATCCCATAAAATTTCCCTTATCTAATTACAAAAGAAAGGCCTCTAAGTTCGCCCTAGAAGCAGTTTCTTCTGGATGATGTACTAAGATTATGCTAATTGTTTCAGTTTTCCTGGTTGGAAACCTGAAAAGACTTCAGTTGGTGTTTGGATAACAGGAGCTGCGCTAAAACCGAGCTCTTTAACTTGATCGATATACTCAGGTTGCTCATCAAGATTGATTTCACGATAAGAGACATTATTACTGTCCAAGAAACGCTTGGTCATTTTACATTGGACACAATTGTTTTTAGAATAAACGGTTACCATTGTGTAACTCCTCTTCAAAATTTAATACTATCTTAGTATATCAGAAAATAAAATTTTGTCAATGATTTGAACTAAATATAGTGGTCAATTTTTCTACTTAAGCTCACAAAACACAATATGTAGTGTTTGCTTTATAAAACAGCAATGATTATCGTATAAATCGTTTTTAAAGAAACTATATCCTGTGTTTTGTTATCTAGGATAGAAGATTTTCAGCAAGTTATCTGAAAAGAAATTGAAGGAAAATCCAGAAAATGCTTGAAAAAAATCCTAGAAGATGGTATAATACCAAATTGTAAGGGTTATCACATATAACTCAAAAAAAGAAAGAACAAAAGGAGAGTCAAACTATGGCTTCTAAAGATTTCCACGTAGTGGCAGAAACAGGTATTCACGCACGTCCAGCAACATTGTTGGTACAAACTGCTAGCAAATTTGCTTCAGATATCACTCTTGAGTACAAAGGTAAATCAGTTAACCTTAAATCAATTATGGGTGTTATGAGTCTTGGTGTTGGCCAAGGTGCTGATGTAACTATCTCAGCTGAAGGTGCAGATGCAGATGACGCTATCGCTGCAATCTCAGAAACAATGGAAAAAGAAGGATTGGCATAAGGGAAATGACAGAAATGCTTAAAGGAATCGCAGCATCTGACGGTGTTGCAGTTGCAAAAGCATATCTACTCGTTCAACCGGATTTGTCATTCGAGACTATTTCAGTCGAAGATACAAACGCAGAAGAGGCTCGTTTGGATGTTGCTCTTGAAGCTTCTCAAAACGAGCTTTCTCTTATCCGCGAGAAAGCTGTAGGTACGCTTGGTGAAGAAGCAGCTCAAGTTTTTGACGCTCATTTGATGGTTCTTTCTGACCCAGAATTGATTGGTCAGATTAAAGAAACAATTCGTGCTAAGAAAGTCAATGCAGAAGCAGGTCTTAAAGAAGTGACTGACATGTTCATCACTATCTTTGAAGGCATGGAAGACAACCCATACATGCAAGAACGTGCAGCGGATATCCGCGACGTGACAAAACGTGTATTGGCAAACCTTCTTGGTAAGAAATTGCCAAACCCAGCTTCTATCAATGAAGAAGTAATCGTGATTGCACATGACTTGACACCATCTGATACAGCTCAATTGGACAAAAACTTTGTAAAAGCTTTTGTAACAAACATCGGTGGACGTACAAGCCACTCAGCTATCATGGCACGTACACTTGAAATTGCAGCTGTATTGGGAACAAATAACATCACTGAAGTAGTGAAAGACAGTGATATCCTTGCCGTTAACGGAATTACTGGTGAAGTGATTATCAACCCAACAGATGAACAAGCGGCAGAATTTAAAGCAGCTGGTGAAGCTTATGCTAAACAAAAAGCTGAATGGGCACTTTTGAAAGATGCTCAAACAGTGACTGCTGACGGTAAACATTTCGAGTTGGCTGCTAACATCGGTACTCCAAAAGACGTTGAAGGTGTTAACAACAACGGTGCAGAAGCTGTTGGACTTTACCGTACAGAGTTCTTGTATATGGATTCTCAAGACTTCCCAACAGAAGATGAGCAGTATGAAGCATACAAGGCTGTTCTTGAGGGAATGAATGGTAAACCAGTGGTTGTTCGTACAATGGATATTGGTGGAGATAAGGAACTTCCTTACTTCGATATGCCACACGAAATGAACCCATTCCTTGGATTCCGTGCCCTTCGTATCTCTATTTCTGAAACTGGAGATGCAATGTTCCGTACACAAATCCGTGCCCTTCTTCGTGCTTCTGTTCATGGTCAATTGCGTATCATGTTCCCAATGGTTGCCCTTTTGAAAGAATTCCGTGCAGCTAAAGCAGTTTATGAAGAAGAAAAAGCAAACCTTCTTGCTGAAGGTGTTGCAGTTGCGGATGACATCCAAGTTGGTATCATGATTGAAATCCCTGCAGCAGCAATGCTTGCAGATCAATTTGCAAAAGAAGTAGACTTCATGTCGATTGGTACAAACGACTTGATTCAATACTCAATGGCAGCAGACCGTATGAACGAGCAAGTTTCATACCTTTACCAACCATATAACCCATCAATCCTTCGCTTGATCAACAACGTTATCAAGGCAGCTCACGCTGAAGGTAAATGGGCTGGTATGTGTGGTGAGATGGCTGGTGACCAAAAAGCTGTTCCACTTCTTGTCGGAATGGGCTTGGATGAGTTCTCTATGTCAGCAACATCTGTACTTCGTACACGTAGCTTGATGAAGAAATTGGATACTGCTAAGATGGAAGAGTACGCTAACCGTGCCCTTACAGAGTGTTCAACAATGGAAGAAGTTCTTGAACTTCAAAAAGAATACGTTAACTTTGATTAATGTCATTAACCTTGTAACCTAGTTGCAAGGTTTTTTGATACATTCGGGAATAGTATAGTCTTGTAAAGTCCACTTTTCAATGAGTCAGAGGCATGATATAATAGGGGGAAACAAATAGAATAAGAGAGAAACCATGTCTAAAGAAATTGATATTGAGTACTACCACCAGCTAGCCTTACAAAAGCAGAAGGAGCACCGTAAAGTTTTAGCCAATTTAAAGAAAAAGCCACCAAAAAATCTAGATAAGATAGCCCAGCAGATTCACGAGGAAGTCTTTGCGGAGATTGATTGTACGGCCTGTGCCAACTGTTGCAAGACATTGGGACCTGACTTCAAGGAAGCAGACATCACTCGTATTGCTAAGTACTTTAAGATGAAATTACCGGCCTTTGAAGCTGAATTTCTGCAGGTGGATGAAGATGGGGATAAGGTTTTCAAATCCATGCCCTGTCCCTTTTTAGGAGGAGATAATCTCTGTTCCATCTATGACGTTCGTCCAAAGGCCTGTCGAGAGTTCCCCCATACAGATCGCAAAAAGATCCATCAAATCAACCATTTGACGATTAAGAATACTTTGACCTGTCCAGCAGCCTATCTCTTTGTTGAGAAATTAAAGGATAAGTTATAGAGATTTAAAGGATAAAAAATTTCTAATAATAACTAGTAATATGAAGGGAGAACTCTGTGCCTAGACCGAAAACAAAAGAGGAGCTAATGCTGGCCTCTAAGGAAAATTATGAAAAGCTTAACCTCTTCATCTCTCAATTAAGTGAAGATGAGCTACAGACTCCATTTGATTTTTCAAGAGACCTAAAGAAAAAAGAAGCTCACTGGAAAAGGGATAAAAATCTGCGGGATGTCTTGATCCATCTTTATGAATGGCATCAGTTACTTTTGACTTGGGTACATTCTAATCAAAAAGGTCACGAAAGACCTTTTCTCCCTGAACCTTATAATTGGAAAACTTATGGAGAAATGAATGTCGCTTTTTGGAAGAAGCACCAGAAAACGTCCTTAGAAGAAGCGACTAGACTCTTGGAACAATCACATAAAGAAGTTTTAGAGTTGATAGAAGTTTTTAGCAATGACGAACTCTTTGCCAAAGGTATCTATCAGTGGACGGGAGGGACAAGTCTAGGTTCCTACTTTGTCAGTAGCACTTCCAGTCACTATGATTGGGCTCTGAAAAAACTCAAAGCTCATCGGAAGAATTGTAAGGGATAGATGGACTGTTTGAAATAGAAAGAATGAATTTTTTTAAACGTAATACTCTTCGAAAATCAAATTCAAACTGCGTCAACGTCGCCTTGCCGTACTCAAGTACAGCCTGCGGCTAGTTTCCTAGTTTGCTTTTTGATTTTCATTGAGTATAAGATAAAAGCAAAGGGCTATCAAGTGATGTAGCCCTTTTGAGTTATACAAGCAAATTACCATGCAAAAGCTGTCGTTGGAGCATTGAGCGCTTCTAACCACTGTTTATTTTTTACAGGGCAAAGAGTTACGGATATACCTGCCATATCTAGACTGGTCATAAATGTTCCTGATTTTATAAAAGTAATAGTGACTCCTTCAATTTCTAAGAGTTGAAGGAGATCATTGATAAATATGCCCATTTCTAAGTTGCTGGTAGTGCCTAGATTATTTACAAGCAATATAAATTGATCACCCTTTTTCCAATGATAGTGCAATCTTAATTTACTTATAATTTCATTTGCAAGGATTTCCGATGATTGGAATGGGACGATACGATAGCCTTCTTCGCCATGTATCCCAATACCATAAGAAATATTTCCTTCTTCCAAGTTAAATAGTGGAAGGGTGGTTTGAGGGAGACTAGCCGATTTCGTTGCAAAGCCAATTGTTGCGATTTCGGGAGCAAGTTCATGACCTAAATCAGTTAGTTGCTCTATTTCGGCACCATTTTGAGCTGCATATCCTAGAACTTTATGAAGTAAAATTGTCCCTGCAAGCCCTCTTCCTCTAATTTGAAATCTATTGTGAGGTTCAATTGAAATATCGTCGTGTGCGAGACTATAGCTGACTTTAATTCCTTCTTGTCTAGCAGTATTAATGGCCCAGCTAAATTCTTTGATGTCTGCTTCGAAATTTTTTACAATGATGAAGACACCGTGACCATTGTTTAAAAAACGAATGGACTCTAAGATTTCAGTTCTTGTAGGTGGAGTAAATAATTGGCCATAGATAGCAGCAGTAAGCATTCCTTCTCCCACATATCCAATATGCGCAGGTTCGTGACCGGAACCCCCACCCGCCAATATTGGAACCTGATGAGGATTGCGATTTTTTTGATAGACTAGTGGTAAGGTAGGGTGTTTTTCTAATTCAGGATGACTGCTGACAGTTGCCGAAATGTAACTTGAAATAATTTTCTGTTTATGATTTGAAATAAATGTCATTGTGGTCTCTTTCCAATAATTGTCATGATTAGAAAGTCTGGTTGTGGAACTGGACTTTTTTTATTGACGTAAGCCTTCACGATTTCTGCTAGAGCATGTGAATGATAGTCTAACAAAAAACAAGTATAAGCAGATGAATCGCTATCAATCTGACCGTATTCTCTTAAAATTTTTGATACAAGCAAGCGACAGTAGCTGATAAAGTGGTCATAGAAGTTATTTTGCCCTTGAATATCAAAAAGTTGAATATAAAAGTCACGCTCTTGTTCGAAATAAAAAAATAATTCTTGTAATAGCTTTTGGCCTGAAATGAAGTCCAAGTTATTGGTGATATACTCGGTTAAGTCATTTTCAAATATCCAGTCTAGTAGTTCATATTTGTCAAGAAAGTGATTATAAAAGGTCTGTCTACGAATGCCAGCTGATTCCATGATATCTACAATAGAGATTTTATCAAATTCTCTAGTAGCTAATAGGTCTCTAAATGCCTTGGCAATCCGTTTTTTTGTAATGAGTGATGATGCCATAGGAAACCTTTCTTTTACTTACTTCATTTTACCAAAAAAATGTTTTAAACGGGTTTAAAAGGGGACAAATATTAGAATCTGTCCCTTATCATCCAGCAATAAAAAATATATAATGAAAGCGAAAACAAAGGTAGATGCCGAAAGGAGTTTCTCATGAAAAAAATTATAAATGAACCGACACAAGTTGTTGATGAAATGTTGCAGGGATTGTCATTCATGCATGATGACTTGGTTCAACGCTTAGATGGTTTTGATGTCATCGTTAGAAAGGCAGAAAAGACAGGAAAAGTTGGTCTCATTTCAGGTGGAGGTTCAGGACATGAACCAAGTCATGCTGGATTTGTAGGAGATGGAATGTTGTCTGCTGCCATTTGTGGAGCAGTCTTTACTTCACCTACTCCAGACCAAATTTTAGAAGCCGTTAAGGCGGCTGATGAAGGTGCTGGAGTTTTCATGGTCATCAAGAACTATTCTGGTGACATTATGAACTTTGAAATTGCACAAGAACTTGCTGAAATGGAAGGTATTGATGTAGCAAGCGTTGTAGTCGATGATGATATTGCTGTTGAAAATAGTCTCTATACCCAAGGGCGTCGAGGTGTTGCAGGTACTATATTAGTCCATAAAATTTTGGGTAATGCGGCTCGTTCTGGTAAATCATTATCTGAAATGAAGGACTTGGCCGACAAACTTGTCTTAGAAATTAAAACAATTGGGCTGGCCCTGTCTGGAGCAACTGTTCCTGAAGTTGGGAAACCAGGATTTGTTCTAGAAGATGATGAATTTGAATATGGTGTTGGTATTCACGGTGAACCCGGATATAAAAAAGAGAAAATGCAACCTTCTGCACAATTGGCGTTAGAATTGGTTGAAAAACTATCTGAAGGTTTCCAACTTAAGGCTGGTGAACGCTATGGCCTTCTCATCAATGGTTTGGGAAGCACCCCTCTTATGGAGCAATATGTATTTGCAAATGATGTGGCTAAATTACTCCATGAAAAAGGTGTTGAGTTGGCATTTAAGAAAATTGGAAATTATATGACATCAATTGATATGGCTGGCCTGTCATTAACATTGATTCGATTGGCAGATGATGAGTGGTTGGATGCTCTAAATGAACCTGTTATTACACCAGCTTGGTAAAACTCAAGGAGGAAATGTCGTATGAATGCTGAACAAGCTCTTGAATGGATGAAGCTTTTTAATGAAAAGATTCAAGAACAGAAAGATTACCTTAGTGAGCTAGACACCCCTATAGGAGATGGAGACCACGGTGGAAATATGGCGCGTGGCATGGCTGCAGTTATGGAAAACTTAGAAGGAAAGCAATTTGAGACTAACAGTGATGTGTTTAAACTTGTCTCAATGCAATTACTGAGTAAGGTAGGCGGTGCTTCTGGTCCTCTGTATGGCTCTGCTTTTATGGGCATGGCCAAGGCTGATTCAAATTCGAAAATAGAGGAAATCTTACAAAGTGGTTTGGATATGATTGTCAAACGTGGGAAAGCAGAAGTTGGAGAAAAGACAATGGTTGATGTTTGGACTCCTGTTATTGCTGCCTTGTCTGATAGCCAATTGACTCAAGAGGTTATTGATCAGGTGGTGAATGCTACCAAAGATTTACTTGCAACTAAAGGAAGGGCATCTTATGTAGGAGAACGTTCTCTTGGACATATTGATCCTGGATCATTCTCATCAGGATTACTCTTTACTGCTCTTTTAGAAACTGGGGTGGTTTAATGGGAAGTATTGGTCTTGTTATGGTTTCACATTCCAAATACATTGCAGAAGGTATTGTTGAACTGATTAGTGAAGTAGCTAAAGATGTTCCGATTACTTATGTAGGAGGGACCGAAGATGGAGGAATTGGAACAAGTTTTGATCAAGTAGATAGGGTTGTTTCCGAAAATCCAGCAGATACCTTATTAGCCTTTTTTGACCTAGGTTCTGCTAAAATGAACTTAGAAATGGTGGCTGATTTCAGTGATAAAAGTATCGTCATCAATAGGGTTCCGATTGTAGAAGGTGCCTATACTGCAGCTGCTCTTCTTCAGGCTGGTGCAGAACTGTCAGTTATTCAAACACAGTTGTCGGAGCTTGAAATCAATAAATAAGGAATTTTACTATAACTCTTTTTATAGGTGGGCTGTTGATTATCTCAACTATCAAAGTTTAATACTCAATGAAAATTAAAGAGCAAACTAGGAAGCTAGCCACAGGCTGTACTTGAGTACGGCAAGGTGAAGCTGACGTGGTTTGAATTTGATTTTCGAAGAGTATAAGTAAATAATTTCAAAATCAGAAAAGGATTGCTTTGTGCAGTTCCTTTTTATTTTAACAGGAGTAAAGCTATAGTGTTTCTAAATTGTGAATCAATCAAAACTGATTGTGATGGGACTATTCTAGCTTTAGAATTCTTCAAAAATTAAAATTTAAGGCAATCAATTGCTTAGAAGAGTACGAAAACATTTAGTTTATAGTAATTCTAGGTCTAGAATTGCATAGATATTTATGAAGTCAGGGTGTTCGATAGATAGGATTGTTCTATTCAGGACGATTTTTACTAACAATCTTCTAGGATAGCAGTTTGCCAATGAATTTTGTTGAAAGCTTCCTTGTTTTATGGTAGTCTAAAGTAAGAGAAAGTCTTATCATTATATTTGTATCTTTAATCTGACTTGGTTTAGGTCTAGAAGAGGGATAGATTTTTGGATACTGCAAATAACAATTATATTTTCACTTGCAAAATATGACTTGTTTGAAAGAGAATGTAAACTAAAAATGGATTCCCTTTACATATTATAGGAGTAGGTAGATGAGTAATCTAGAGTCAATTCGTAAAGCGCATATCATCGTGTGGGGTGCCTATCTATTTTTATCATTAAGGGCGCCGCTAATGAACAGCACAGAGTATTTCTTGCTTATTTTTTTAGCGTTTCTCTATTCGATAGTATCGCTCCCTATATATTCAGTGAAAAATAAAATAGTATCTATCTGTCTAGCCATAAATTCGATTCTGTTAATGAGTTTCCCGATTTTAATCAATAAATATTTCCCAGGAAAGGTTTCTACTTATATCGTATTAATCAGTATTTTTATCCTGGAGTTTTTAATCTTTAATAAAATTGGTAAAGATTTTGATACTAGATTAGCTAGTGAGTATAGGAAAATCAGTCAGTTTAAAAGTAAGATGTCTCAATCTCCTCGGATAAAATATTTAGAGATTTCTAGTTTTATATTAACTATATTTCCATTTATTCTTCATGGTACAGTTGCTAATCGTGTATTGACTCTTATCTTTTTGATAAAAATTTGTGTAGATACTACGATAAAGATTCTATTAAACAGAATCTTTAAGACAAGTAAGGTAATGAAAAGGAGGATATTTTCTCTTTTTGTACTAGATTTGATTGTCTATATATTTTTAGGCTATGTTTTAGCAATGCAAAAAGATGGATACCTATTTTCAATTCTACTAATTTTTTCTAATTTCTCACTTCCCTTTATCAGAGAAAAAGAGTATGAATTATTTAAAAATAAGAAGTGAGATAGATATGGTTAAATCTTAGTTCTCTTTAAAATCAAATCAGGTAGAGAAAGGATATCTTATCTAGGTAACAAAGTACTATAAACAAAGTTGACGATTACCTGTTAGGAAACTATCCTAACCATGCAACGTTAAAGAGGAGAAATCTTATGAAACTCGTATCACCAAATAATTATGTTGCTATTGAGTAAGAAGAGATGTGTCTCTTAATGAAGTATCATCTCTACACAAGGGATTGCTTTCTTTTTGGAGAAACGTTGCACTGAATGGAGCACTTACTTATTTTATGAGGATAGAAGATGATTCGACTAAGTGATAAAGTTAGACTAATATTTGCTCTTTTAGGAGTAAGTTCCATATTGGTTAGTATGTATCTTATACCTTTTATTAAAACTGAGAATAAATTTTGGGAAATACTTTTATTTATATTAGGTGTATTGCTAGTTGGAATTGCGTTACTAAGTCATAAAAAAATTAAATTTTGGAAATAGCGTTAGTGAGAAGGACAGGATAATAGTATTATGATGGTTGTTTTAATTTTGATGGTTCTGGTATTTCTGTATTATGTAATTACAGAGTATTTTCAGAATAGTTATATTGACTGTATACTATTTCTAACATTGCTGATTTCTCATTTGATATGGGATTACTATTTTTTACCCATTGAAGTCTTAGTAGCATTAAGTGGAGTAAATTTGTTGTCAAGATTATTCAAAAAAATGAGAAGTCAATAGATTTGTTAGTGGATTATAAAGATGAAAGGTAAAATTGGGATATTTAAAATGAAACATTTTATTGCTGGTATTGGAGAGATAAAATTAGCTTTCTACATCTTATATGTTTTGCTAGGTCTAGCACCTTTATTTCACACTTACATAATAAATGCTGAAATAGGGGTAGGAAAATTAGCCTTAACTATTATAGGGGTAGTCTCCGTATTTATTTTAACTATTGCTCGAATTTATAGAAGATTTTTCTATAATAAAAATAAACTTGACTAGAATAGTATGGATTAGTTAATCAATTGGAACGATTATTCTTTGTGATACTATACCACTTTTAAGTTTTTACATTAAACAACTGGCTGAAGTGAAAGTTGTTTATCTTAGAAAGGAAAACCTCAAATTGTCCTACAAATTTCTACTTTTCGACCTTGACCACACTTTGCTTGATTTTGATGATGCTGAAGATGTGGCTTTGACGCAACTTCTAAAAGAAGAAGGGGTTACAGATATTCAGGCTTATAAAGACTATTATGTTCCTATGAACAAGGCTCTCTGGAAGGACTTAGAGCAAAAGAAAATCAGTAAACAAGAGCTGGTTAACACGCGCTTTTCTCGTTTATTTTCTCATTTTGGATAGGAAAAAGATGGTAGTTTTCTAGCCCAACGTTACCAATTTTACCTCGCACAACAGGGACAAACGATTTCAGGAGCTCATGAACTCTTAGACAACCTCATCGAGCGAGATTATGAGCTATATGCTGCGACAAATGGCATTACAGCCATTCAGACAGGGCGCTTGGCTCAATCTGGTCTGGCACTTTATTTCAATCAAGTCTTTATCTCTGAACAATTGCAAACACAAAAGCCAGATGCTCTCTTTTATGAAAAAATTGGCCAACAGATTGCAGGTTTTATCAAAGAAAAGACGCTGATGATTGGAGATTCCCTAACCGCCGACATTCAAGGTGGCAATAATGCGGGGATTGACACTATCTGGTACAACCCTCATCGCGTTGAAAATCACACACAAGCCCAGCCGACTTACGAAGTCCATTCTTACCAAGGCTTGCTGGATTATTTAGATAAACTGTAAAAAGTGGTTTAGATAGCCACTTTTTGCTATAATAGAGGCAGTAAAAATGAAGGAGTTGGCTATGGAACACTCGTCTTGGCATGATTTGATTAAGGGACAATTACCTAAGGGTTATTTTGGTAAAATCAATCAGTTTATGGAGCGTGTATATTCTCAGGGGACTATTTATCCACCCAAGGAAAAGGTTTTTCAGGCTCTCTTGACAACACCACTTGAAGACGTTAAGGTGGTGATTCTGGGACAGGATCCCTATCACGGGCCAGGTCAAGCGCAGGGCTTGAGTTTTTCTGTACCTGACTCTATTCCAGCTCCACCATCCTTGCAAAATATCTTGAAAGAATTGTCAGATGATATCGGGGTCAAGAAATCTCATGATTTGACAGCGTGGGCTGAGCAAGGAGTCTTGCTTCTTAATGCTTGTTTGACGGTTCCTGCTGGACAGGCCAATGGTCATGCTGGTCAGATATGGGAGCCTTTTACTGATGCTGTGATTCAGGTGGTCAATCAACTAAATAGACCAGTCGTTTTTGTACTCTGGGGAGCTTATGCACGCAAGAAGAAGGCCTTGGTTACCAATCCTCATCACTTGATTATCGAATCAGCCCATCCCAGTCCGTTATCTGTTTACAGAGGATTTTGGGGTTCCAAGCCTTTTTCCAAGGCAAATACATTCTTAAAAGAGACAGGACAAGAGCCAATCGATTGGCTTAGATAAGGAGAAAATATGCCTCAGTTAGCGACGATTTGCTACATTGATAACGGGAAAGAACTGCTTATGCTCCACCGTAATAAGAAACCCAATGATGTCCATGAAGGGAAATGGATTGGTGTGGGTGGTAAGCTAGAGCGAGGAGAGACCCCTCAGGAGTGCGCGGCGCGTGAAATCCTCGAAGAAACAGGGCTCAAAGCCAAGCCAGTTCTAAAAGGTGTCATCACTTTTCCTGAATTTACGCCAGATTTAGACTGGTACACCTATGTTTTTAAGGTGACAGAGTTTGAGGGCGATTTGATTGACTGCAACGAGGGAACGTTAGAATGGGTTCCCTATAAAGAGGTTTTGAGTAAGCCGACTTGGGAAGGTGACCATACCTTTGTTGGGTGGCTTTTAGAAGATAAACCCTTCTTTTCAGCCAAGTTTGTTTATGATGGGGATAAATTGTTGGATACCCAAGTTGATTTCTATGAATAAAGGAGAAAGCAGATGCTACTAATCAAAAATGGTCGTGTAATGGATCCTAAGTCTGGTTTGGATCAAGTGTGTGATGTCTTAGTTCAAGATGGGAAAATTGTCGAAATTGAGTCTGAGATTACGGAAAAAGGAGCAGAAATCATAGATGCTAGTGGTCTAGTAGTTGCTCCTGGCTTGGTCGATATTCATGTTCATTTCCGTGAACCCGGTCAAACCCACAAGGAAGATATTCATACTGGTGCCCTAGCAGCTGCTGCAGGTGGTTTTACAACTGTCGTCATGATGGCTAATACTAGTCCAACCATTTCAGACGTAGAAACCTTGCAAGAAGTTCTCCAGTCAGCTACCAAGGAAAAGATTCATGTTAAGACGGTTGCGACCATTACTAAAAACTTTAATGGTCAAGATTTGACTGACTTTAAAGCACTCTTAGAAGCAGGTGCGGTTGGTTTCTCTGATGACGGTATTCCACTTGAAAGTAGTAAAGTTGTCAAGGAAGCCATGGAAGAAGCCAAAAAGCTTAATACCTTTATTAGTCTCCATGAGGAAGATCCAGGTTTGAACGGTGTTCTTGGCTTTAATGAAAATATTGCTAAAGAACATTTCCATATCTGTGGTGCAACTGGGGTAGCTGAGTATGCTATGATGGCGCGTGATGTCATGATTGCCTATGCAACAAAGGCTCATGTTCATATCCAACATTTGTCGAAGGAAGAAAGTGTTAAAGTAGTGGAGTTTGCTCAAGGACTAGGTGCGCAAGTCACAGCAGAAGTAGCGCCACAGCATTTTTCTAAGACCGAAGCGCTCCTTTTGACACAAGGAAGCAATGCCAAAATGAATCCACCTCTTCGTTTGGAATCAGACCGCTGTGCCGTTATTGAAGGACTCAAATCTGGCGTTATCTCAGTTATTGCGACAGACCACGCGCCTCACCATGCGGATGAAAAAAATGTTGAGGATATTACCAAAGCGCCATCTGGTATGACTGGCTTAGAAACATCCCTGTCTCTCGGCTTGACCTATTTGGTCAAAGCCGGTGAGTTAAGTTTGATGGAATTACTCGAAAAGATGACCTACAACCCAGCCAAGCTTTACAACTTTGAAGCAGGTTACTTGGCTGAGAATGGTCCAGCGGACATCACTATTTTTGATGCTAAGGCTGACCGCCTTGTGGACTCCCATTTTGCTTCGAAAGCAGCCAATTCACCATTCATCGGTGAAACCTTAAAAGGGCAGGTTAAATATACCATCTGTAAGGGACAAATCGTCTATCAAGCTTGATAGGAGTTGGAATATGAATTATTTTCGAAAACGTAGGGAGAGACAAGCAAAATCTAATAGCGGAATTTACTGTCCCGCATCTAATCGTTCTAAAATTCAATATGAAACTAAAGAAAAAGCTGACCATGCGGTTCAATATGATAATGGAGGTTTAGTTAGAAGCTATTATTGTCGTACATGTGCGTGTTGGCATACTACTTCAAAATCTAATAACCCTCCGCTAAGTTTGAAAAACTATGGTCTGAAACTCTTTGGTTTAGATAAATCAGAATAGAAAGAGAAGTATGTATAAGACAAAGTGTTTACGAGAGAAGTTAGTATTATTTTTAAAGATATTTTTCCCAATCCTGATCTACCAATTTGCCAATTATTCTGCCTCTTTTGTTGACACTGCAATGACAGGTCAATACAATACTATGGACTTGGCTGGTGTGTCTATGGCAACCAGTATCTGGAATCCTTTCTTTACATTCCTAACAGGCATTGTGTCAGCCCTGGTGCCCATCATTGGTCACCATCTTGGACGAGGAAAAAAGGAAGAAGTTGCATCTGATTTTTACCAGTTCATCTATTTGTCCTTGGGCCTATCTGTGGTCTTGCTGGGGATGGTACTTTTCTTGGCACCACCAATCTTGAATCATATCGGACTAGAAGCACCAGTGGCGGCAGTAGCGGTTCGCTATCTTTGGTTTTTATCTATCGGAATTATCCCTTTGTTGCTCTTTAGTGTCATTCGTTCCTTGCTGGATTCGCTGGGGTTGACCAAACTGTCTATGTACCTCATGCTTTTGTTACTTCCTCTCAATAGTGGATTTAACTATCTCTTGATTTACGGTGCCTTTGGAGTTCCAGAGCTGGGAGGTGCTGGTGCTGGTTTAGGTACTTCCTTGGCTTATTGGGTTTTGCTTGGAATTTCTGTTCTGGTTTTATTTAAACAGGAGAAGCTCAAAGCCTTACACCTTGAGAAACGTATTCCGCTTAATATGGATAAAATCAAGGAAGGAGTTCGCTTAGGTCTGCCTATTGGGGGAACTGTCTTTGCGGAAGTAGCTATCTTTTCTGTGGTTGGCTTGATTATGGCTAAGTTCTCGTCCTTGATTATCGCTAGTCACCAGTCAGCTATGAACTTTTCAAGTCTTATGTACGCCTTTCCTATGAGTATCTCATCGGCTATGGCTATTGTCGTTTCCTATGAAGTGGGAGCCAAGCGATTTGATGATGCGAAAACCTATATTGGTCTAGGAAGAGGGACAGCCCTTATTTTTGCGGCCTTCACCTTATCTTTCCTTTACATTTTTAGGGGAAATGTGGCCAGTCTTTATGGGAACGACCCAGAATTTATCGATTTGACAGCTCGCTTTTTAACTTATAGCCTTTTCTTTCAGTTAGCAGATACCTTTGCAGCACCGCTTCAGGGAATTTTACGGGGTTATAAGGATACCGTTATTCCTTTTTACCTTGGTTTGGTTGGTTACTGGGGGGTGACACTCCCAGTAGCTATGGTATTCGACTCTCTAACAGATTTTGGAGCTTATTCTTACTGGATTGGTTTGATTATTAGTCTAATCGTGAGCGGGGTTCTCTACCGTTGGCGTCTAACTGTGATTATGAAGAGATTTGAATCCAGAAAAGCTTGATTTTTAGAATTCCTATAAGCAAAAATATCCTTCCTTATCTGCATTATTTTAATTAGTAGTAGGTAGACGAGAACTTCAAAAATATAGAAACAATTGATATTCCACGTTACTTTACTGGTATCAGATATAAAGAAAAAGAAGTTGCTTATTTTAGCAGCTTCTTTTTTTGATAAATATTTTACATAAGTTATATTACGTAAAATCATAAACTATCCAAGGCATTTTTTTGTTCATCATTGACGATATGGGTATAGAGGTCAGTGACTTGTGTGCTGGCATGTCCTAGTTGGTGGCTGACCAAAACTTGCGATTTAGTGGCATCATAGAGTCTAGTTGCTAGCGTATGGCGCAGTTTATGGGGTGTTACACGGACTTTAAAATCCTCTGAGTATTTAGCAACCATTTTCTCAACGCTGGAAGCGTCAATACGATTGGGGACACCTCGATAGAGTGTCAAAAAGAGAGCTGTGTCTGTCTTTTCCGTTTTATAGCGTTGATTTCGAATGGCGAGATAATTTTCTAGATAAGGTTTGGCAAAGGCAGCGACATTGACAGAGTCACGTTTGCCACCTTTTCTAGTGACATCGATAACCATCATTTTTAGATTGAGATCTCTTAGATCCAGATTAACAGCTTCAGATAAGCGGACACCAGACGCCAAGAGAAGGGCAATAATGGCCAAATCACGTTCTTTATTTTTGTTGAATGATGAGAGAGCTCGATTAGAGAGCTGTTGTGGGTACTCTTGGTCAATATAAGTTAGAAAACCTTCTGTTTCATCACCTAGAAAGAGCTTTTGCTTGATGTTTTCAGCTCTAGCAGCAAGTGTCTCTTTCTTTTTCTTAGTTGAAACTTTCTTCATTACATTACGATAGAAATAAGGTTCGCCCTGGTCGTTTTCAACCTCCTCAGTCAGATACTTGTAAAGACTAGAAAGTGCTGACAAAGTCCGATTGATGGTTGTCTGAGAAACACCTTGTTTGGTTGTATTAGCATTCAGCAAGGGACGTTCACGTAGATAAAGGATAAAGGATTCCATGTCTTTCTTAGACATATTTTCCAAAACTGATAAAGGAATATCGGACATTTTATCATCGTTTGAAATACCAGACTCCAAAACCCAGCTGAAAAATCGATCGTATTCCTTGAGGTATTCGTACAGGGTTGTGAAACTATAGGGGACAGCAAGCTTAGATTGGTAGTATTCCAGAACATACCAGGGCATGATTTGTTTTAGTTTATCGATTCGTTCCAGTAAAATCTCACGTTTCATGATTTTCTCCATAAATAAGTCTACTAGTAGTATAGCATAGACTTGCATGTTTTTCAAGAAAATTATAGTTTTTCGGAAAGATGTTATAGAGTTTTTAAAAAAGACTTAGACCTGAGTAAAACAGATCTAAGTCAGCTAAATAACTAATACTCTTCGAAAATTAAATTCAAACCACGTCAGCGTCGCCTTACTGTACTCAAGTACAAAGTACAGCCTGCGGCTAGCTTCCTAGTTTGCTTTTTGATTTTTATTGAGTATAAAAAACTTTTTCGTCCAAAATTGCCTAAAATATACCTTATTAAAGTGAAAACTAAAAATTTTTCAATTGTATATAATCCAAAATTTATTTTTTAAAATAAAATATTTTTTAGGAAGTAACTAAGACAATTTACATAAAAAATAAAGTACATTGATTGTAAAATGTACTTTATGCTTCTAATTCAGTTTTATCAATGGTTTAAGTTTAGTTAATTCAATTGTACATAAACTTTTAGTTTTACGGATCTAAATCTTTGCAGTTTCTATTGTGAATCATTAGCTAGTGCTTTTTCTAGTTTCCAAATACTAAACCAGAATGAAATAGTCAACAGAATAAGGAAAATAATAAAAATCTCACCCACTAAACTTCTGTTCATACTACATAACTGAAGAGCTATATAAGGAGCTATGAGATACAAAATGCATTGTATAATTGCTATCGTTTTCTTTTTCATGATTTTAATCTTACTGTACAGATTTGATACAGTAAACTCCTTTCTAGCTTTATGCTTTATCATTTCTAACTTAATTATAGTCTTATTTTCAACAAAGTTCGATTACTTGATGTTAAACATCTTGTTAGTAAAGAATAACCGATCTCATTACTGAGAATCGGTTTTCTATTATATTAAATTAAGAAGTTTATTTTTTACATAACATAAATTATGTAAAAATCACTACAACAACAAATCTTTGACTTTTCCAATTTCACTTTTTGGAATAACCAGGTGAATCATATCTCCGAGAAACATTCTAGTTGAGCCGTTAACTGTTTGGCTCTTACCATTATGCACTTGGGTAGTGATGAGGACGTTGTGTGGTAAGTTGAGTTCATGAACTTGTTTCCCAGCAATTTTATCAGAAACTGGTATTTCGATAAGTGTAACTTCTCCTTCGCTGGATACTTCTTCTGGAAGCATTTTTTCCAGCATGGCTTCATAGACTGGTGCACCTTTGAGTAGGTCCATAATGATGTAGGAGACCAAGGTTACTAAACCAAGTGGCATGAGGTTGCGAATATCTCCTACCATCTCAGTTACCAGAATCATAGCAGTTAAGGGAGCTTTTGATATAGCTCCAAAATAGCCACTCATTCCTAGAATGATAAATATAGGGAATTGCTCTTGACTGACAAGTCCAAGATTGACACAGATAACACCAACTAAGGCACCAAGTAAGGAACCAAGCGCCAAAATTGGTAGGAAAATTCCTCCTGGAAGACCACTTCCATAACTAATCATGCTCCAGATAAAGCGAATTAAAAAGTAAGCTAATAGAACTTGAAAACTAAAATCTTGCTCAGTTAGGGAAAGTACCAGCTGATTTCCACCACCAAGGATGTGGGGTAAAAAAATTCCGACTGGTATGATGAGAATAAAAGCAAGAATTGGATAATAAGCTCTATCCAAATGGATTTTTTGACCAAGCCAGTCATAAACTCGACCGACATTTAATACAGCTTTCTCATAGAGAAAACCGGAAAGTCCTAGAAAAATCCCCATAACCAAGTAAATCCAATACTGATCTAAGGTCATGAGAGGGATATTATCTGGCATATCCAGTACGGGCGTTAGGCCAAATATGAGTAAAGAAACAAAGTTTGCTACAATGCTGGCTGCTAGAGTGGAAACCCAGAAAAAGCGTGAAAAGTGATGATAGACTTCTTCTACCACAAAGAGAAGTCCAGCAATCGGAGCATTAAAGGCAGCGGCTAAACCTGCTGCAGCTCCACTGGCAATCAAGGAACGTTCCTCTACTGGACTGGATTTGAGCCACTTGGCAATTCCTTTGCCACCAACTGCTCCCAGTTGGATACTTGGCCCTTCACGCCCCAGCATGAGTCCGCTGGCAATAGCTAGAATTCCTAGAATATATTTTTTCCAGAGAACACCCCACCAGTTGAGGGTCATGAGACCTTTCAGTTCGGCTTCGACTTGCGGAATTCCTGAGCCTTTGATATCTTTTTCTGACCGTGTCAGTTTGGCACTGAGCCAGCAAATGACTAGATAAAACAGGGCGATAATAAATAAATGAACAAATAAGTGCCCTTGATCTTGATAAAGTCCTTGTATCAGGTGGAAGCCCTTTTCAATTAAGAAACGAAAGGATCCGACGATAATTCCAACGACGAGGCCGACAATGATTCCTCGACCAACTTGGGATAGGATAGTGCTGGATGCAAAGGCGAATTCTTTCTTAGAACGGACTATTTCCGACTGTTCCTCCATGGTATCTCCTTTCAATTAACTTTCTTTTTTACCTAAAACCAGTGATTTAACGGGTTCAAAGCTGGTTCGGTGAATTGGGGTAACTCCTAGTTTTTCGAGTCCTTCTAGGTGTTTAGCAGTTCCATAACCTGCATTAGTAGCAAAATCATAGCCAGGAAACTGCTGATCATATTCCTTCATCAATTCATCACGTGTCACCTTGGCTACTATAGAAGCTGCTGCGATCGAGAGGGAATTGGCATCTCCTTTGATGATGGAGGTTTGTGAAATTGGTAAATCCAGTTTCATGGCATCTATCAAAAGGTGCTCAGGTTGAGGACTGAGCTGAGAGATTGCTTCCTGCATGGCCAGTTTGGTTGCTTCATAGATATTGACTTGGTCGATGACCTGATTATCCATGATACCAATGCCAATTGACAAGGCTTGGTCTTGAACTGCTTGGAAAATCTCCAGATGTTTCTTTTTAGGAATTTTCTTGCTGTCGTTGAGACCTCTAATCTTACAATTTTTAGGTAAAATAACGGCAGCAGCGACTACAGGACCAGCCAGAGGACCACGGCCGACCTCATCAACACCAGCAATTAAGGTCAGTCCTTTCTTGTAAAGTTCTTTTTCATAAGAAAGCATGGATTCCAAACGAAGATCCTCATCTAATTCAGCCTGAATGGCTTTTTTACGCTTGCTGATTTCCTTTTGAACTCCAGAACGATTATCATTTTCGAGTTCTAAAAAAATAGGGTTATCTAAGTCCTTGACCGTAGCAAGGAGTTCTTTGATTTCTTTAATCGTCGCCATCGATGTCTTCCAATGTATCTAAGGTATAGTTACCGAGTTTGCCATCACGGACTTCCTTCACGAAGAGACTGTAAAAGCGGTCATAGTCATCACGGAAACCTAGGGCACGGGTCATGTCCATAATAATAACAGGCGCTTCTTCTTCAATTTTCATTTGCTTGAAGCGTTCGGCCAGCATTTCTGGATAATGTTCTTTGAAATAATTGAGGCCAAAAATAGTTACCTCATCCATAGGAAGCAACTGGTCTTTGATAGCTCCAGTCAAGGCCAACTTAAGAGCTACAGTTTCATCCTCAAACTTAGGCCAAAGAATCCCCGGTGTATCCAGGATTTCCAAGTCTTTATTGGTTTTGAGCCATTGTTGCCCCTTGGTCACACCTGGTTTGTTTCCGACAACAGCAATTTTCTTACCAGCCAAACGGTTCATAAGCGTTGATTTACCAGCATTTGGAATCCCAATAATCATGGTACGCAAGGTTTCAATTTTAATCCCACGTTCTCTCTGGCGAGCAATCTTATCAGCCATGAGTTTTTTAGCAGCATCAGTTACAACTTTTACGGTTACTTGCTCTTTAGAGTTGATAGCTAGCGTCTGGATTCCTTGTGATTCAAAATATTGACGCCATTCCTTGGTCATTGCTGGATCGGCCAAGTCGGCCTTGTTTAAAATCAAAAGTTTTGGTTTGTCACCAACAATCTTGGTCAACATAGGATTTTGACTAGATAGTGGTAAACGTGCATCCACCAAAATCGTCACAAAATCAACAAATTTTAAATTTTCCTGCACCTGTCGACGCGCCTTAGACATGTGACCAGGAAACCATTGAATAGTAGCCATTGAGTTTTTTTCCTTTCGTAGCAAGGGTTTAGAGACCCTATTTTATTTTACTATAGTTTGAACATAAAGAGTTCTCAAATGAATGATGTTCAAACAGTTTTTTATTTTATGACATAGAAATCTACCTTATATTATATCATGCCTTCTTTATTTTGTCCGATGATAGCCTTTCAAGTACCCTATATAGAAAAAAGCCATCAAATGATGACTTTTCAGAGGGAGCAAAAAACTGCCCTCTTTATATTTTAAACATTTAAATGTCTTCTTTAAACAGTTGGTTAAAGAAACCGTCTGTGTTTTTAAGAAGGGCTTTGAAGACCTTAGATTTAAGAGCAACAGTGTGAGAGAAGTCATCTGGTTTCTTCAAATCTTCTTCAACTGCTTTAACAAAGATATCCTTCAATTGTGTATAGTTGGTAATTTGTTTACCGTCAATTTCAATAGCAGTAAATCCTTGTTCTGCTTTAGCTTTAACATCGTGATACCAATGTCTCTTCCACTCTTCAAGTGTCTTGAACTTGTCTCCAGAAACTTTCTTAATAATGAAATCATCACCTAATCTACCCTGGTTTTGTTTATCAGCTTCACCTTGATATTTGCTAGATACATAACTAGTGAAACCTTTGTCATATCCATAATAACCCCACATACGGAAGGCATTATGTTTGAATGATAATGAACCTGGGGCACCTTTACTTGTATTACCACCATAAATACCAGCCATCATTTGAACATTAACATATGCTGAATTAGGCCTAAAGTCCTCTGGTCGGAATATACCATTACCTGGATTATTATGTTTGGTCATAAAGTTATTATCAACCAAATCATCGATACTTGCTAATGATTTAGCTTTCTCTCCATCATTTAGGTCACGAACTTTATCCCATTGGTGTGGAGCGGTTAATTTATTTAAACCATCAACATGTCTATCGACTCTGTCAATTTTCTTAAACCACTTGCTATTGTTACCATTTAATCGTGGAAGTACGGCGTCTGCTTCTACATGATCTAGCATCATCAGTGCTTCATTATAGTTTTTCATATATCGATCGATGTCTTCACGAGTTTGTAACTTGTCAGGATTATAATTGTACCATTGGTCACCATCATTTTCACGATGATAAGCCATGTTCAAACCTAAAGCACCATATTCACCATTAGTTGTTGATTTATCAGGTGTTTGCAACATACCTTGCGCATAGGCTTCGACGTCTGTACCTTGACGATGCTTATGACCACCGAAGTAAAGCATTCTATCGTTTACGTGTGTTGTTTCGTGAGTAAATGCTGAAATGCCAAACTGACTAATCATATCAGTTACCATGAAATAAACTTGGTCATTAGGGTTAGGATTAGGGAATATTGACGCCATAGCTCCCATATACCAGTTGGTATCATGGAATTTCCAAGTTGGTCCATATAATTCACGAATAGGTGCAATTGGTTTATTATTCTTATCATAACCCATACGATTTATGCCTTTTATACCGCTATAGTTTTGGTTATCCCATACAGGTGTTGGAACCATATTTTGACTCTTAAGTAATCTATCACGAACATTAGATAATGATAAACGTGACCAGAAGTCAAGGTAAGTTTGTTGTGCATGTGCAACCTTATCAATTTCTTTTTTGAATTCATTTCTAGTTTCTTCTGTATGTTTACCATATTTCTCAAATGAACTATAAGCCATCGTATTGTATGTTGAAATTAAGAACATATGAGCATTCTTAAGCGTTAATAAAGGCAAAATCATACGTCCATGAACACCGTTATCTAAACCATCGAACACACGATGACGTTTATCTTTCAACTCTGTATTTGTTGTCTTAGGTTCTGAAACATAAACATTTTTAGCAGAATGGATAAACCAATCGTTAATATCTTTATCCTCAGTGAACAAACGCATGTTGTATTCTAAGAAGTTACGCAAATTACCTTTACCAGTATTACCTGCGATGATTTCACGGTAAGCATCCTGAGTCCGATCCCCTTTCAAGTTCTTTTCACTTGAACCGATGTTGATGAGTCTGTCAATAACACTTGGTGTTTTACCATAAAAATCAGGTTTGAACATCAAGATGTTTTTTATACTCATGTCACCGTATTTGATATCATAGTAACGATTGAGATAAGTCAGAGCCATCATGATTTTAGCTTTATTGGTTTCCACTTTCTTGAGAAGTGATTTTATCGCAGCTTCATCACCATTTAATTGATGGTCTTCATTTTCGACCAAGGCTTTGACTAACTTATCTAGATTTTGCTTCACTTCGGAAAAGCTTTCTTCTAAGTATAGATCTTTAATATAACCATTCTTACGTTCATCCGTATTCTCTGCAGGTTTATCACGTCTACTCATTAAATCTCTTACTTCTTGTGAAATCAATTCCACACTTGATAATTGAGATTTAACATCAGCAATCAATTTATCACGATTTTTATCAACCATGTTTGGTGTATAAACAACATCTCCAAGACCAGATACGCTATATTCACGCACTTGTTGGACTTTAGAATCCTTGAGTGTGACCCCCATTTCTTCTTTTGTACCATCTGCATAGTGAACCATAATCTTATCAATATCTGATAAGTCAGTTACAAACTGTCCGTCTTTCATACCCGTAACAGAAAGGACTTCTTTCTTAGCTAAGTTTGAATCTTCTGCAAGTTTGTTACCTTGTTTGACAATCCATTCTTTGTTGTAGAACGGTTGAAGTTTTTCAATGTTACGATATGCTAAATCACGTTCGGCTTTGTAATCTTGAGTTGATTTGTATTCCTCTGATTTTGGTGTTGTAAGGTTAAGCGTATCTTCAGGAAGAGTACTAATTTCAAATCCACTAGCTGTTATATTGTACCCTTTAATTTTCTTATTAGCTTCTTCTAAACTAATTTCTTTAACACGTTTAGAACGTTGATATGAAGAGGCTCCTGTACTCATATCACGAACAACGAAATCATTTTCAAGTCTATTACCTGAGAAGTAACCACCTTCGTCATCTATATTTCTTGAACCATAGAAGATCTCACCTTTAGAAACTTTCACCATTGATACGTTATCTTCAATTTGCCCTAATACCCAGTTAGAACTGATAAACCCACCAACATCAACTGGATTATCAATGTCAATTGTACCTTTAGCAACTGAATGACGAACAGAGCCCTCTTTTCCTACAGTGAAATTATCCATACCATTATCAGATTTCGCAACAAGTCCAGCAGCTCTAGCTCGTTTACCTGTGATTGTTACATCAGCATATGCTCTATCTAAGTTACCTTTCCAAATTTCACCAGCAATACCAGCTAAATTCCAATCACGATCACCAACAGCCTGCAATTTACCGATAAATGCTACATTTCTTAACAGGCCACCACGATCAATCTTATTAACAATACCAGCAATACTATTGTTTCCAAGAATGCTACCAGTAACCTTGATATTCTCAACTGTCGCATTTTTAACAGTCTTAGCAAGTGCTGAAATATCATTAATCCAAGGCATATTGATATTAACGTTTGCTAAGTTAATATTTTTAACTGAACCACCTTCGATACCACCGAATAATTGACGTTTCATGTTATGAATTGAATACTGGTTACCTTCTACACTGGTCAATGTACCTCTAAATGTCCCAGGTACATATTCTTTATTAGGCGTTGGTACATTTTCTGCATTCAAATCTGCACCGATTTTAAATGTACCGTTTTTATCAGCATTCATAGCATCTACCAATTCTTTAAAGTTATAATAAACGTTATCAACTTTTGGAACTGGTTTTTCAATGTAATGAATGTATTCATTTCTAGTCTTAGATGGATCAACATGTTGAATTAAATCTTGAGCGGTTGCTGTAATTTTATAAAGTTCTTTTTCTTTTTCAGTTACTAACTCAATCTTATCAACTGCTAAACGTGTTACTTTATTATCACGACTAGTAATTTTTAAGTACATTTTCTTCACATCTTCATCTGAAGGTTTTTCAGTCATGAAATCACTAGGTGTTTCAGTACCATCGTCATTTACCTTCACTAAATTAGTAGATGCGATATTTTTAATTTCAACTTTTTTCAAATCCAAGCGAAGTGGTTTCTCTTCTAATGTTGCAGTTTCTTCTCCCTTGCCACGGTCATAGGTCATAGTGGTCTCTATCTTATAGTCCTTGTAGAATTTTAAATCTTCTACCTGCTTATTTAACTGCTCTGAAGTCAAATCTACTGTTTTGACAATTTCATTTCCATCTTTAATTGTCGCAGTAATTTTATTGATTGTGACTCCATCTGTATTAACTAAATGATAAGAAAGAGTTGCGGATCGGTTTAATACATTTGTATTTGTTCTATCTAAGGTCAAAACAGGAGCCGTTTTTTCTTTAGGTTTTTCTTTGGTACCTTTTACAAGAATTTTAGGCTTCATTTCTTTCAAAATAGTTACTGTTTCAACTGGGTCACTGATTTTTTTGCCATGTAACTCTTCATAGCTAGTAACAATTTGACGTTCGCCATCCTCACCAACTTGTCTAACAGAATCATCGCCTATAAATTTGCTAGGATCAGGTTCTTCTATAGTGGTTTTAGGAATAGTCTCTGTCCGAATATCGGTATGTAAAGAAGGCAACTCTTCTCTTTCTGATGCAACTTCTGAAACTGTAGATATTGGTTCAGTATACTCTGGAATGTCGTTAACAGGTGGTGCAATCAAGTTGCTGTTTTCGTCCACTCCTGTTGTACCTACTGGTTCAGTGTATGCTGGAATGTCGTTAACAGGTGGTGCAATCAAGTTGCCGTTTTCATCCACTCCTGTTGTACCTACTGGTTCAGTGTATGCTGGAATGTCGTTAACAGGTGGTGCAATCAAGTTGCCGTTTTCGTCTACTCCTGTTGTACCTACCGGATTGGTATACTCTGGTTTTTCGCTAACAGGTGGCTCAATCAAGTTGCCGTTTTCATCTACTCCTGTTGTACCTACAGGTTCAGTATATTCTGGTTTCTCAGTTTTAGGCGCTTTATCTGGAACTGTACCTACAGGTTCAGTGTATGCTGGTTTTTCATGAACTGCTGGTTCAACTAAATTACCGCCAATTGGAGCTGTATATTCTGGTTTCTCATGAACTTCAGATTCTACCAGATTACCACTAACTGGTGCTGTATGTTCTGGCTTCTCAGCTTTAGGCGCCTCGTCAGGGACTGTGCCTACCGGTGCAGTGTACTCTGGCTTCTCTGATTTAGTTGTCTCGTTTGGAACGGTGCTTACAGACTCTGGATTTTTAGGTTTTTCTGCTTTAGGCGCTTCATTAGGGATACTTTCCTGAGTTTCAGATACTGGAACATTTTTTGTCCCCTCAGCTTTATGTTGAATTTCTGAAATTGCATCATCATTAAGGGGTAAGTATCCAATATAACGATACCCAGCAATTTGAACTACTCCTTCATTACTTGGAGCTTTCAAAGGATTGCTTAGATCGAGAGCTTGCATACTAGAAAGACTAATCAGTCCAATCGTAGTAACTAAGAACAGACTAGCAACTTTTTTATTTTTATGAACCAAAAGGACTAAACTACCAACAGCTAATAGACCTAAAGCTGTAAGCACAGAAGTCGATGAACCTGTCGCAGGAAGAGTTTCCTGCTGATAAATAAGAGCATAAGTTACCTCATTATCAGTAGGAATTCCTGCTTGAATCTTGCTTTGTTCTTCCTTTGTAAGATCGCTTTTTTCAACATAATGATAGGTAGAAGCATGAATGATTGACGGCGCAACCAAGATACTTCCGAGTAATACCGAACCAACAATCCCACAGATTTTTCGGATCGAAAATCGTTCTTTTTTAAATAATGACAAGCGTAATCACCTTCTTTAATTTTATTTCCTAACAGTAAAAACTATTTTTTATTCTCAAAAATTGAACTTCTAAAATCATCGGTTTGGTCAAGATAAGCTTTAAAGATTGCTTTTTTCAACTTATGAACCGCACTATCTGTTTCTGGATTATAGTTATCCCAATGAGGTGTATCTAAATCTTCCAATACAGCTTTTCTCATTAAATTTTCTAACTCGTTTATCGATTTAATAGTCTTTATTTTTCGATTATACCAAGGGGTTGATGGATCTTTAAATGACACTGTATTTAATTGTCCAAACTTATCTTGGCGCTCTTTATACATGGCCTTTTTAAAATCACTCCAAGTGTGGTATTGACCATTAAATAATTTCTGAAGTACTAATGTATCTGTTACTAATCCTTTGGTCTTACCATATGAGGTAATCGTTTTATTATTTGCCCTAGCATCGGGTTCAAATTGATTTGAGATATATGGTACCATACCATCTTTAAATCCTTTTGCAGCTAATAGTTCATAGGCTATACGACGGCCCATCAGGTCACCTGGCGTTCCTTTATCATTACTTAATGCTGCATAAATCGGCGCAAATAGTTTGATCGTATAGTAACCATTTCTTTCGTATTTACCTGAAGCATATTCCCTAGACGAAATAATATTATTCTCAATCAAATCATTAAATGAATGTAATTTTTCAGCTTCTGCATATGCCAAATCTTTAACTACATTTGTTGCATAGACACTATTTCCATCTGGATCTGGATGATACTCATTTGTAACTTTTCTAAGAAGTTGTTGTTTTTGATTCGTATCCAATTTAAGAATTGAATTTCCTTCAAGATATTCCAACATATAAACAACATCAAACATGTTGTGTACATATTTTTGAAGATCTGTCGCGTCTTTAAATCTCGTAGTTGGATCGAGTATTTGTAATCGTTCTCCTTCTTTACTATCCGATTTTAAATGTTTCAAGATCGAATTAATGGTGATTGTCGCATCTTCTGGATGGTCTGGTGCTTGCAATAAGCCTTTAGCAAAAAACTCTGGTCCCAAGCCACTTCTTCGACCATAGCCACCAAGATAGATGTCCTGATCTGAATCATGCGTCATTTCATGTGTATAAGTGATAGCTCCATCCTTATCCAACATACGATAACCCATATAATAAACGGCATCCCCTGTAGCATAAGCACCGTGTCCATTATGTCCAACCTTATTTCCAACAGGTCCAAAGAAATGTTTCATTGCAGGATTTGGATTATCAAAATCTGCTACTTCTGTAGCCTTTCCTTCAGTATTATCAGTTCCAAATTTATAGGCATCATAAAGCAAGATATTTCGGTAAAGTTTCTCACGCCCTTCCTTATCTAGAATACGATACCAATAATCATAGTGATCTCGTTGACGCTCTGCTGTTTCGTGAGCACTCTTTTCAACAAAGTTATTTAGATCACCATTTGCTTGATGTTCTTTATTACGATAGCGATCATAAGAACCAAAACCTAGACTAGATATGGTTGAAATGACAAATACGGATCTTTCTGGCAAGGTAAGTAGAGGCAGTACCATGTTACGGTATTTCCAGCTGTCGATAGTGATTCGATCATAGACACCGATAGAGTACTTGCTGCCAACTTTTTCCTGATTAGCCCTCACTTCTGGAATATTAGATTTTTCTTCAACGATTAAGGCTTTTGTCTGTGATTTAAACCATTCATTGTTAGTTTGATGTGGTGCAAATGCTTTACGGTAACCTTCTAAAGCACTAAACAAATCTTTTGTACTGTAGTTATTAGTCAACAAGGCATTGTAAGTAACCACATTATTTTTAGCCAAGAGATTGTTGTAGCCAGATTTGCCTAGTTCAATAATCGTATCAAGAGGAGAGGTATTTCCCTTACCAAAGAAATCCATATGGAACATAAGCAAATCTTTTGCGCTAGCCTTATCAAATTGGAAATCATACCAGCGTTCTAGATAGGTTAATCCTAGCATCAAGGCTTCTTTGTTGCGCTTGATTTTATCAACAATGTAATTGTCAATAGCACTATTATTTCCAGAAACAGCTGCATCAACTGAAAGTAATTTTTTAAGAGTTTCAGTTAAGTGATCTTTTGTCTTAGTGAATTGCTCATCTAGATAGAGTTCTGTTAATTTAACATTATCCGAAATTCCTAACAAATTCTTAAGAGCAGTTGGATTATACTGTACTGCAGTTAAGTCATTTTTAACTCTATCTATTATAGATGTATAATCTTTTAGGAAAGTATTTGGTGTGTATACTAGACCTGTAGTTCCAATAGTATACTCAGCCAGATTTGCAAAGTCACTATGGTAGGTTACGTTTACTTTCTCAGATGTTCCATCTTTGTAATGTAGTAATAAGTGATTGATAGAGTGCTTGTCTGAAGTAATATCTGAAACCACTTCCTCATTTTTCATAGCGACAACAGATAACAATTCTTTCTTAAATAGATTATTATCAGCTGACAATTGATTTCCATACTTCACAATGGTGTCTCTATTATAGAAAGGCAATAATTTTTCTATATTTTTATATGCAACTTCTCTTGCCGCTTGATAATGAGTGGCCTTGGTATAATCTACATCCTGTTTAGCAGAATTTGTGAAATCTTCCACGGTTATAGTTTTCTTTGTAGTAATCTGGTCTTTCTTGGCTTGAACTGCTTCTTTTTCAATCTCAGTACCACGTTCTACAGTGGAATCAACTGACATTACCTCATCTCCAACTGCTTGAACATTAACTACCTTATTGTCTTTATTACTGTATACCTTTGTCTGCTTCATACCATCAAAATGGTATCCAGAAATCGCATTCCCATTTGTAATATTCATATCGCTGAGAACGTTATTCAAGTGGCCGGTATTATCATCTGCTCCGCCGTCTTGTGTCCATAGGGAACCTGCAACTCCACCAACTCTAGCGAATGGTTTAACATTATTTATTTCACCTTCAGCATAACTATTTGCTACAGTTGCATTATTTTCTACGATACCTGCAATTCCGCCAATGGTTTGGTTAGAACGTTCTGCATTACTTGAAATAGTTACTGATGCTATAGAATGACCTACACTAGCATTCGTACCAGTTAATTGACCGACTAGACCACCAATTGCATACTGAGAGGTTGTAACAAAAGTATTTGTTATTCTTCCGGTGAAGCTACTATTACTTACGGTAGAATTTTCAACTTTTTGGACAAGTCCTCCGATACCTAGCTCACCAGCAATGATTCCATTTGCGTGAACGTTATCTAAAGTTGAAGAATTTGTGGCTTCCTTAGCAACTGATGCGACATGATTCTTACCAGAAATATTGACATCTTTTAAGGTGAGATCCTTAACAGTAGCGTGTTCTAATCTATTGAATAACGGCTTTTTCAAATTATAGATAGCATAATGTTTACCCTGATGACTACCAATCAATTTCCCTGTAAAGTTATTTGTAATATAACTTTCTTGATTTTCATTTAACTCAAACTCGCGAGCATTCATGGTCGCACCCAGTGTAAAAGTTCCATCTGGTCTACTATTCATATCAGTTACTAATTTTTTAAATGATGTGTAGATAGGGCTATCGTTTTGAACAACTTTTGGAAGATAATAAGTAAAATTATCTTGGTATTGATTGTCTACAGATTGCTTCAAGTGTTCCAATCTAGCTGTAATTTTATAGACTGCGTTACCGTCTTTTGTAGTGTCCTCAATATTTGAAACTGGGAGCAGTACATCTTTAAATTTAGTTGACTTCACCTTAATGAAATAAGCAGATTTATTATCTGGTACTTTATCCAATCTTGTATGCTGTCTTGACCGATCTCCTTCATAACTATAGAGCTCCACATCAGAAACACTTCTTAGTTCTATTGTTTTTTCTGGATCTGTTTCTTTCGGCTTCTCAACGGGAGTTTCAGGTTTTAGTTGCTCAATATTCCCCTTGTATTCAGGAAGTGGATCTACCTTTTCTGGTTCTACTAATGCACCAGCTTGTACGCCTGTATATTCTGGTAGGGGGGCTACCTGCTCCGGTTCAACAATAGCTCCAGCTTGTACACCTGTATATTCTTTCGGTGCTTCTACTTTCTCTGGCTCGACTATCGCTCCGGCTTGTACTCCTGTGTACTCTCTTGGTGCTTCGACTTTTTCTGGTTCTACTATTGCTCCAGCTTGTATACCCGTATATTCTCTCGGAGCTTCTACTTTCTCTGGCTCGACTATCGCTCCGGCTTGCACCCCTGTGTACTCTTTCGGTGCTTCGGCTTTTTCTGGTTCTACTATAGCTCCGGTCTGAACTCCTGTATATTCAGGTAGCGGTGCTATCTGCTCTGGCTCGACTATCGCTCCAGCCTGTGGACCTGTGTATTCTGGTAGTGGTGCCACTTGCTCAGGTGCGACTACAGCGCCAGCCTGTACCCCTGTGTATTCTGGTAGTGGTGCCACTTGCTCAGGTGCGACTACAGCGCCAGCCTGTACCCCTGTGTATTCTGGTAGGAGTGCAATCTGCTCAGGTTCACCTTTATCACTTACCACAGTATCTGGCGACTCTGGTTGAACCTCAGTCTCACCTTTGTCAGTCACAACTGCTTCCGGCAACGCTGGTTGAACTTCAGGTTCACCTTTATCACTTACTACTGCTTCCGGTAATTCAGGCTGGACTGCGGGTTCAACAATAGCTCCAGACTGTACGTCCTTATATTCTGTACCAGTCTCAGGTTGTTCCGTTATAACTTGAGTTTTTTTAGTACCTTTTTCGACTATTCTTGAAACAGGCGCAGTCGTTGAAGTTGAAACAATTTCTCGCGAAACTTCTTCCTTGTTTACAGAGAATATTCTGATGACTTCAACTTTTTTACCTAATGTACCTTCTTGTTTTACTCTTACAGTTCCTTCAGCTAAATCAGGATTCTCCTGAACTTCTTCTTGAAAATCTATTTTTGTCTCTATAGTTTCGTCACGATATAAGAGTTCAGGTTTATTCAACTGACCTGATAGAACTTCATCCTGTGGATTTAATGTATTTACCCCAGTCTTTTCTTTTGGAGAAATCTTTTCCTCTTTCTTCGTCTCTAGATTTTTGTGTTCGGCTAATTGTGCTTGAGAATTTGAAGATTGTTTCTCTTCTTTTGTTGGATCGGTTAATTCTGTAGAGAGAGGTTTTTCAACTACTTGAACTTCTGTCGGCTTAGTTGAAGAAACAGGTGTTTGTTCCTGAATAGCTTGTACTGTTGATGGATGGTCTACAAAATTCGGTGTAACACTATAATCTACCTTTTGTTGTTTTGTAGGAGTGGCTGCTGATTTTTCTTGATTATTTACTTTAGGCTCAGAAGTTATGTTTCCCTCTTTGATATATCCAACATATCTGTAACCTGAAATATCTTTAGGAAGAGGTAATTTTTCTCCAGAAGTCAATTCATAGTCCGTATTGTAATTCAGCAAAAGATGATTTTCTAAAGAATGGGCTGAAACTAAGACACCATTTCCTATTCCTGCAACCAATACTAAATGTAATACCGTTTTATTCTTAACTTTTTTCTTAGAAACAGCAAAAATTAAAATCCCCAGAGCCGCTAAGCTAGCACCAGCAACTAAGGCTTGCATCTCATTCTTGCTTCCAGTATTTGGCAATTCTCCCAATTGATTTTGGGAATTTAATTTATAAACAAGATAATAAGTCTCATCATCATTCTCCACGTATGTCGGAATATCATAGACAAGCTGCTTCTTTTCTTCTGATGATAGCTCTGACTCTGTCACATATTTATAGTGAACTCCTGAAGTTTCTTGAGCATCCACAGATGAACTAGCTAATACAGACATAAAAAATAAACTTGAAATCGTTGCAGATACAAGTCCTACTGATAATTTTCTAAATGAAAAACGCTCTTGTTTTTCACCAAAATATTTTTCCATGATTCCTCCTTGAAATACAATTTATAGATGTTACAAAGACTTTTATTATATTAGTGTATTATCTATAAAAAAGGCAGTATACCTTAATTATACTATTTATTTACCGAAAAGTCTTAAAATTGCGTAGCGTTTTCATACTTTGTTTTATATTATTTTGGGGATACAATAACACCTACCATGGAATTTACACGGTAGGTGTTACTCATATCACTAATCGTTCTAAAAATGGTTTGATGCAGTTGAGGAGAATTCCTTCTATCCAGCTTTCTTGTGCTGAGGATAGATGTTCTGTCTGAAGGCTTTCTTTTAGAAAATCGCGGACTTGTTCTGGTGAGATTTCAAACTCAAAGGCTTTCATTTTATAGAAAAAGTCGAGCAGATGGTCTGATAAGTATTCAGTTGAAAAAGGCACTTCTCCACTTTTTCGATATTCTAATAAGAGCCGAGCAAATCGGGCTTTTTCTTCAGGAAGCTCACGAAAATAGGAATTGAGGAGCCAGGTCTGCTTCTGCTTTCTTTCAATTGGATCCTGACTGGCAATTCGTTGGTCTTTTTCCAGCTCTTTTTGGTATTGTTTGGCCTTGATAGCCCGTTCTGTCCGATTTTTACCAAAAAGAATTTTCTCCCACTTGCGTTCTTCTTGAGTCAAGGTTTCTGTAAATCCAAAGTAATCCTGATAAGCACGCTCTGCGGGTCCCATGGCTAGGACCAGATTGTCTGCATATTGCTTGGCGATTTTATCTCTCTTTTTGCGCTCTTTCTCTGCCTGGATACGGAGTTCTTGTTCGTAGTCAATTTTCTCCTTACCTAGTTTGACAAGGTAGAGTTGGTCATCTGGTTTTCCAAGTAAAAAGGGTTTGATACACTTTTCAAGGACTTCTTCCATCCGAGCCTTTTTCTTTGGCTCCGCCTTGGTCCAACTTCCTCCTTGAAAGACTTCTAGGAAGAGCTGGTAGTCTCTCTCAGGTGTAAATTGATTGCCGCGATTAGGCTTGAAAACACCTTTTTCCCAGAGCCATTTTAGAAGTCGCTCGTCAAAGTCACTTTTATTGACCTTGATTTTTTCCTTTTTCTGAACTTTTCTGGTTAGATTTTCAACCTTTCTGAGCAGTTTTTCTTCTTCTTCCAATTGCTGGTCAAGGGACAATCGATGAAAATGACGAACACAGTCGCTACCAATTGGAAAGAGACGTTGGCCTGTGACACCATTAAAGAGTTCGTAGGCGTACTTGATGGCATTCCCACAGATACAATTGCTACGGCCGATACCGTTAAAAATCAAGGAAACTTCATTCCATTCCTTGGTAGCTTGTTCCCAAGTATCAGCTTTTGAAGCCTGTAAAACCGCATCGTGTAGGGATTTTCTAACTGGAAGTGTCATGAGGTCTCCTTTCTAGATTATACTTTTACAACTTGAACCTCGTCTTTACCGAGTAAAATCAAGTATTTTTCAATATTTTCAATCGAATAGGCTCGAGATAAAGCCTCTCCGTATAGGGCTAACTGACCACGATAGCGGTCTACGAGTTGACTTGGTTCATCATAGCGGTCTGTCTTATAGTCGAACAGAACAATTTTGTCTTCGTAAAGTAGATAGCCATCAAGGATACCACGGACAACAAAGTCTTCCTGACTCTTTTGGTCACGTTTGAGCATGGAGAAAGGTTGCTCGCGATAGAGATGGTTGGTATTGGCGAGAATTTCCTGACCGAGTGCTGTGTCAAAGAATGCAAGAATTTTAGCAAGATTGATCTTGTCCCTAACAGCTGGGCTGGTTTGAACTTGTTTGAGAGTTTCTGTCAGGCTAGCAAGTGTTGGTCGCTGACTGAGGTCAATTCTCTGCATGAGTTCGTGGGTAGCACTACCAATCTCAGCTCCTGTTACCTTTTCTTTGGTTGAAAAATCTGGTAAATCAAAACTAATTTTCTTGTCTACTAACTGGCCTTGACTAGCAATCTCGACACCTTCCATATCTATAACAGGTTCGTAGAATTTCTTGATTTGACTTGGTGTTTGAACACTAGGCAGTTCAATGGCTGCCCGATGAAGAGTATTATAAACTTCCACCTCTTTCAGCATTTCAAGGGCTTCTTTGATGGTTTCTGACTGACGATTGTCTGCTTGAGAGCTAGCTTGGAGAGGACTTTTGTTTTCCAACTGACCTATAGCTTCTCTAGTCAGCTGATCTTCACCAACAAAACGATAGCTAAAGTTGAGATGATCCTTGGCAAACACTTTGCTGATAGCCCAAAGCCAATCTTGGAAATTCTTGGCTTGGAGTCTAGTGTTGCTATTTAGTTTTCCATTTTTAGCTGCTGGGTATTCCTTGGCTTCCAGCTTTTCACGAGAACCCTTGCCGACAAGATAGAGCTTTTTCTCAGCCCGCGTCATGGCAACATACAGCAGACGCATTTGCTCAGAATAGCTTGCCAGCTGTAATTCCTCTTCATTCTGCCTATAGGTCAGGCTAGGAATAGAGAGCTTGATGGTTTTAGGATAGTGATCTTCCACTGCTCCTGTCTCCATTTTAGCAATATATTTGACACCAAGCCCATTTTTACGGCTGAGAATGACCTCTGACATAGAGTCTTGCTTGTTGAAATCTTGATCCATATTGAGAATAAAGACGTAAGGAAACTCCAGCCCTTTACTCTTGTGGATGGTCATGAGCTCTACTGCATCTTTTGGCGGTGCGACAGCCACGCTTGCCAAATCGTGCTGGGCTTCTAAAACCTGATCAATCATACGAATAAAACGAGACAAGCCTTTGAAATTGCTCTTTTCAAATTGATCAGCACGCAGTGCTAGGGCATAGAGATTGGCCTGTCTAGCAGGACCATTTGGCAAGGCTCCAACATAGTCATAATAAAAACGGTCGTTATAAATCTTCCAAATCAAGTCATAGAGGGAGTGGGTCTTGGCATACAAGCGCCAAGAAGCCAAGATATCCAGGAATTGCTTTAGTTTCTCAGCTAGAGCCGTGTGAATCAAGTTTTTCTGGATTGTTAGCATTTTTTGTGCATTGATCAGTTTCTCATAGAGATTTTCTTGGACTTTATCCTCTGCTTTCTGAAGGGACAAACGTGCTAACTCGTCTTCATCAAAGCCAAACATTGGAGACTTCATAAGGGCAACCAAGGCATAGTCTTGCAGGGGATTGTGAATGACACGAAGAGTATCTAACATGACTTGCACTTCTAGGGATTGGAGATAATTGTTTTGCTCTCCGTCAGTTTTGACAGGAATCCCGTACTCAGACAGGGCGAGAAGAATCTGGTCATTACGACTGCGGCTGGAGGTCAAAAGGGCAATTTCTTTAAAGGCAACACCTTTCTCCTGATGAAGTTTCAGAATCTCCTTGATGACTAAGCGCATCTCACCTGTTAAGTTAATGTCTGCTCGGCTCTCTTCTTCCTCACCTGTGTCGTCCTTGTCATAGAGGAGAAATTCTGCCTTGTTATCAGGATTAGAAGTCAGTTTGGTATTGGCAAAAACAAGCTGGTGCATGTTATCATAGTTGATTTCGCCGACCTCTTGGTCCATGAGACGTTCAAAAACATCATTGGTTGCTGATAGCACTTCTGAACTACTACGGAAATTTTCCTTTAGGAGAATCAGCTTGCCTTCTTGGGGATTTTGCGCATAGCGTTGGAATTTTTCATTGAAAATCTGCGGGTCTGCCTGACGGAAACGGTAGATAGATTGCTTGATATCCCCCACCATAAAGCGATTATGGCCATTAGACAGCAATTCCAGCATCCGTTCTTGAATGTGATTGGTATCCTGATACTCATCGACCATGACTTCGTGGAAACGCTCCTGATAAGCCTCACAGACTTGCGGGAAATTCTCTAAAATCTCGATAGTGTAATGGCTTATATCAGCGAATTCAAAGGCATTTTCCTGTCGTTTTCTCTGACGATAAGCCTCCACAAAATCACTCATGAAGGTTTGGAAGGTTTTAGCTAGTTTCCAAGTGTCTCCATGATAACGTTCTTGATAGTCGAGAATGGTTATCTGGTCTGACAGTTGTCCTAGTTTAGCAAACTGGGTCTTTCTTTCTTCGTTGTAGGCATCGGCCAGTGGCTTCAAATCAGCCTTACGACTGGCATTAGTCAGAGCTCGACCGTTTTTCTCTTTCGAAATTGCGACAACACGCACAAGCACTACTTGATAAGCCTGACTATCGGACTCCTGATTTAAGGAGCTAATTTCATCCAGAATCAACTGAACATTTTCTAAATAAGCAGCCTTTGCAAACTCCTTGGCATCATTGTCCAGATGATAACGGAAAAAGCTTTCCAAATCCCAAAGGGCTTGTTTGATTTGCTCAGTTAGTTTTTCTTTTTCACTGGTAAAATCAGCTTTTTCAAAGCCTTTTAAGAAAGATTCACTCAGCCATTTCTGAGGATTACTGGTGGATTGGAGGAAGTCATAGATTTTATAGACTTGCTGGCGCAACCCCCGTTCATCTTTTCCACGTCCAGCAAAATTTTTTAGTAAATGGCTAAAGGTCTCTTTCTGTTTACCTTGGTAATGGGCTTCAAAGACCTCATGAAAGACTTCATTTTTTAGAAGGAGTTGCTCGCTCTGGTTTTGTAAAATACGGAAATTAGGCGCAATATCAAGCAGATAGCCATGTTTACCAAGGAATTTTTGTGTAAAAGAGTCCATGGTACCGATGGCAGCATTGGGTAGGTCTGCCAACTGACGACCCAAGTGTTGTTTGAGATCAATGTCATCGCTTTCTTGGATTTGTTGGCTGATTTTTTTCTCCAAACGTTCTTTAAGTTCAGTCGCAGCCTTAACGGTAAAGGTTGAGATAAAGAGTTGAGAAATTTCGACACCACGCGCTAATTGGTCCAGAATACGCTCGGCCATGACAAATGTTTTCCCAGAACCAGCCGATGCTGAAACGAGGATATTTTGACCAGAAGTGTAGATGGCTTCGATTTGCTCAGCAGTTTTCTTTTGTTCCTTGCTCGACTGCGCTTCTGCATCTTGCAGTTTTTGAATCTCCTCTTCACTTAAAAAGGGAATGGGCTTCATCGATTCAACTCCTCTCTTATTTTTTCAAACCAAGCTTGCTTGAGTTTTTCTCCGACCAGACGCTTGCCATCAGCCAGGTCCAACTTTTCTAGGAAACGGGCTTGACCCAAGTGGTAATTGGCTTCAAATCCTGTGATGGCTTGGTGTTGCTGAACATACGGTGCAATACTTCTGCCATTTTCAGTATAAGGGTTAATGGCGAACTGGCCTGCTAAAATCTTCTCAGCAGCTTTCTTGTAAAGACAGGCATTGTAGTCCAGTAGGAGCTGAAATTCCTCATCTGTCAGCTGATTAGCCTTGTTTTTGTTGTAAAAATCGCCCAAATGACTGCTTTCTTTTTCTAAAAAGAGTCCTTGGTATTTCATAGATTTGCTGGCTTCTACGACTGCACCTGCCAAATTCTTAACGGCCATCAAAGATTGGACAGGTTCAGCCATTTCCAAGTACATAGCACCAAAAAAGTTCTGCTCCCCTTCTCTTTTTAGAGCAGCAAGATAGGTTGGTAACTGGGAATTGAGCCCATTAAAGAAATGAGGAAACTGGAACTGAGTCAGACTGGATTTGTAGTCTACCACTCCTATCGCCCCATCAGCTTTCAAACGGTCAATCCGGTCAACCTTACCTCGTACATGGACACTGCGTCCATTGTCCAATTGAATAAAGGCTTGCTCTTTCCCACCGAAATTCGCTTCCTCTTTGATGGTTTCGATGGCTAGATTGTGTCGGAGAATATGGCCAGTCGTCCGTGCCACATCAAGCAGAATTTCCTTGGTAAACTGGGCTTCCAAACTTTCTTGATAAATAGCTTCAAATTCGCGTTCTTGACTGGTTTCTTGAATAGCTTGTTCTAAACGTTGGTCAAAAGAATCTTCGTCAGGCAACTGCAAGGCTCGTTCAAAAATACGGTGCAAGAAATTTCCGTGACTACGGGCATCAGGACGCAAACGTAATTCCTCCTGCAAGCCTAAAACATAACGTAGGAAATAACTGTATTGGTTCCGGTAAAACTCCGTCAAACCTGATGTAGAAAGGTAAAACTTCTGTTCAGCAGGATAGAGAGCTTGTAAGGTATCCTTGGTCAACTGCTTACTGCTTGGACTGATTGGGAGGGCTGGATTTTCCAGACCTTGCAGTTCTAGTTTTTTACCCATGACACGCGCAAGAACCTTGACAAAGGTCAAATCTTGCTCCGTCTCACTCATCTCGCCCTGCTGGTGATAGGCAACCAGACTGGACAAAAGACTGTGATAGGAACCCATATCCTCCTTAGATAGCCCTTTGTGATTCATCCTCCTCTCTCTCCGACTAAATCCAAAATGGACCAGTTCTTGAAGATAGGCTGACTCCTTACTTTCACTTTCGTTAAAAAGGCTTGGAGCTGACAAGATTAACTCTTTACGAGCAGAATTGACCAAAGAAAGCATAGTATAGCGATTTTTCTTGAGGTTTTCACTGCTGGCAATCAGCAATTGACTCCCCTCTTCTGTCGCTTGGTTTAGGTTTTGCCTTTCTTCATCTGTCAAAAGACTAGTGTTTTGCGCAATTTTTGGTAAATTGTCCTGAGTCAGCCCAATGGCATAGACAAAGTCAGCAGTCAGTGGTGCAATCAAATCGTAACTCTGCACCAGAACGGTGTCCACTGTCGCTGGAATAGTACGGTATTGGGACAAACTCATTCCAGAATGGAGCAAGGCAAGGAAGTCCTCCAGACTAACTTGTGAACCAGCAAAAACGGTCGCAAATTGTTCTAAAACATGACAGAATGTCTTCCAGACCTCGGCTTGTCTTTCCTGTTCTACAGTTTCCATAGTGGCTGTCAAATCTTGTAACTGCTTGGTCACTGAACTTTCTTTTAGAAAGCTATTCCACTTTTGCAAGAGATTTTCAGCCTTCTGCTTTCGGCTGGCAAAGAGAGTTTCAAGAGGTTCTAAAATTCTCAGGCGAAGGGCATTCAAACGCTCAAGATTAAATTTTCCATGGTGGGATTTGGTGAAGGTTTGCTGAAAGGCTGGCAAGCCATTGATACCAAGATAGCGGATATATTGCTCAAAAGCGTCAATATCAGCCTGACTGAGGTCGGTATACAAACCTGTTCTGAGAAGGTTTATCAAATCCTCCTGACGGAAACGATAGCGTTTCAAAGCCAAAATAGACTCGACAAACTGTGTCAAGGGATGATGAGCCATGGATTCGCTTCTACCAAGATAGAAAGGAATCTGGTACTGGTCAAAAATAGTTTTGAGAGATAACTGGTAAGAAGCCACATCACCCAAGAGAATACGAAAATGCTTGTAACTCAGGTCTGAGTTCTCATGCAATTTCTGACGAATGCTACGGGCTAGCAACTCCAACTCTTCTTTTTGCGTCAAGCAAGACCAGATTTGTAAGTTTTCACGGTCCTTCTCATCGACATCCAATGTGAGTTCTGAAAAATCATAAGAAGACTCTAGCAAACGAGAGGCCTTGTCAAAGCTATCCATCTTCTCATGAGTTTGAGAATAGTCTTGAGCAGGCGTTTGGTATTTAGAGGCTAGATGATGGAGAAACTCCACACTGGCTTGGTAAAGATTGCCCTCACTAAAAGGACTAGTATAAGCTTTCTTACTCGCATAAGCCCCAATAACAATCTCAACACCCTTCCCATGAAGTAAGTCCACAATTCGCTCTTCTTCGGCAGAAAAACGGGTAAATCCATCAATAACCAAGGCAATTTGAGTAAAATCACTACTAACTTTGTCATTCTCAATAGCTTCAATCAAATGGGACAACTGACTTCCCTGAGCTAACTGCTCTTGATTGAGGTAGGCCGTTACTTTCTCAAAAATCAAGAGTAAGTCTGCTCGCTTGTCCTCATCCGTCAAACTCTCCAAGTCCAAAAAACTCATCTGAGCTTTGGTCATCTCGTGGTAAAGCTCAATCAACTGCTGGATAAACTGAGGATCCTGCTTGATGGCGCCGTATACTCGTAAATCCTTGGGGTCAAGTTCTGCAAGGCATCTGTAAAATACCATCCCAAGACCGATATCATCAAGAGTAGTTTTAGCTGGTAAATCATTCAAGACCAGATAACGAGCCATTTGAGCAAAGCGCGTGACGGTAATCGCAAAAGAAGCCTGCTGGGGCAAGCATTCCAGCACGGCACGTTCCTTTTCAAAAGAAAGAGAGTTAGGAGCGATATAGAAGACTCGCTTGCCAGCAGCAACTAACTCCTCCGCCTCTCTGGTTAGAATTTCTGTCAAAGAAGTCCGAATATCAGTATAAAGTAATTTCATCTCAGCCTCGTTGGAATTTTTCATTACCTTTTATTATACCATTATTAGCCTCGTAAATCTGTTAAAATATTTAGACCATCCTTTCTTTTCTTCATCATCTACTAAATCTTAAATACTTAGCTTTACTTGTATTAGATAGAATAAATCTGGCTACTGAAAATCACATAATAAAAAAGCCTCGGTAACAAGGCTTTGAGTTTTATGATTGTTCCCTAGGTCCAGAGTAGACTTCAATGTGTTGTCCTAGTACCTTGATATCGACTGGTAGATTATCTGATTTATCGCCATCAACATCGGACTCTAATTCGATATCAGAAGAAATTTTAATAGTACGTGCCTTTATATATTCAATATTTTCATTCTCTACAAGATCTCCTTTTAACAAATCCGGAATCAAAGATAATTTAGAGAATATAGAAGCATCTTTCAAAATTAGAATATTTGCATATCCATCCTTGTTTTCTTCAAAGATTTTTTTATCGGCAAAATAATTTGTTAGAAGTACTAAAACATGACTTGCTTCCCCAAGGTAATTTCCATTTTCGGTTTCGACTTTAATGTTAAAGACTTGATCTGTCATGACTGACTTCATGGTATTAACTGCATAGGCCAAGATACCAAATTTCGTTTTATCTTCAATTTCAACATTATGAATGGCTTCAGGGAGAGACCCGATACTAAAGATATATCCAAAATAGTGACCATTTGCTTTTCCAATATCAATCTTATCAGTTAAATTGAAATCCAGTTCTTCAATAGCTCCGTCAATATCTTGATTGATTTCTAAAAGTTTTGTAATCAGGTTACCAGTACCACCTGGTATAATTCCCAGTTTAGGAATATAGTCCCTTTCAGCAATCCCTGAAATAACTTCATTGACTGTACCATCTCCACCAAAAACTAGAATTGATTCATATCTTTCTCTAGCAGCTTCTTCTGCGAAATTTGTAGCATCTTTGGCTTTTTGAGTAATTTTAGTTTCCACATCATCAAAATACTCTCTTGCTTTATTCTCCAGCTTCTCTTTGTAATCTAAAGCTTTTTCTCCTCCAGAAGTTGGATTGATAATTAGCATTATTTTTTTCACTCTGTATTTTCTCCTTAAAATTGAAATAGAAAGGTTATTCTCGATGAAAATCAAAGCGTAAACTAGGAAACTAGACGCAGGCTACTCACGACATTGTTTTGAGTCTGTATATTAGCCTGACGTGGTTTAAAAAGATTTTCTAAGAGTATTAACCTGATGACACATGATATTTGCGTATATTGCTATTATACAATGAAATGTTAAAAAATAGAAATAAATTGCTTTTAATATCGGTTTTTATCTCATATTAAAAAATGATCTATTTTTTACTAGTAGGTTGTTCTTAATCATCCAAACTAGTCTCTCTCCTCCCCACGATGGAATATAGTTTGTAGATATTATTGCTATTTTCTAGTTCCGGATAAAGATAAAGCTCACTTGAAAGAAGATTTTCCCCATACATAAGTCAGTCTTTCTCTGACTAGCTACTAGCAGATAGACGAGTTAATGTTCATTGTCTACTAATCTGAAAATGAAAATACTTCAGAGGCAGGCACAGCTAAGGATGAAAAAACTCAATTTTTAAGAGAATATGAAATGATACTCAATCAAAATCAAATAGCAAACTAAAAATCTAGCCACAGCTTACTTAAAGCAGAACTTTGAGGTTACAGATCAAACTAACGCGGTCAGCTCAAGACACTGTTTTGAATTTGTAGATTAGACTGACATGGTTTGAAGAAATTTTTAAGAGAATATAAATTATCTAGTATTACAATAAAAGGCATCTTATCAAGTGTTTTTGACACCTGATAAGATGCGCTTTCCTGTTTGTAAATATTTTTCTCCAACTTTATTATCATTTAAGATAAGACGCTTCCATCATGTTTTGCATCATCATCAACAAACTGTTCTTTCACCAAATCCTTGATATCACTTTTGATACTTTTAGTATCTATAATAGAATCTTCACCAAGTTGGTGAAATGTCGCCTTATCTCTAATAGTATATTCTTGTTCATCGTCATATTTTTTGGTTATCAATCGAATCATCTTTCGTCTTAAAGATTTTTCCCCTTTGATGTTTCCTCTTTCTTTTATCCATGCCACTGCTAAAATGACCAGCATTAGACAACCGACATAACCTAAAAGAGGATACATAATGGAGACTAATTCTTTAAATCCCATAAAAGATAAACCATATCCTATAGCGACCGTAGCAATTAGAATAGGGTAAAAGCGCTTCGGTTTGTTTGAAGAGAAACGTTTTGCCAAGGCATAAAATAAACTGAAAGCTGTATTAAAAATAAGTCCAAAAATAATTAGAGCATACAGCAAAGAAAATAGAGGATGAATTTGCTCCGCAATTGTTAACATAGGAATATCAACAGTTGAAACAAGTTTTATATTGGCGTATAAAATACCAGTTGCTACGGTAATAATCAAACTAACTACAAGTCCACCTAAGAGACCACTTTTTTCCGCAACACCAATTCTCATGACAGAACCTCCTAAGACAAATGCCATGGATACACCAGTCATAACAGTTAGTGCGAAATAATTTAGTAAAGAAACCCATACATTGGGCATCGGAGAAGAAAGTGTAGCTGTGATTGCTTCTAACTCTTCAAAATCAAAACTTTTCCCTACGAACGTATGGACTGCCATAATGATAATCATGACAAAGACCAAAGGAGTAAATATCCCAAGAACGCTGGTAATCTTTTCAAAATTAAGAAAACTGACAATAATGACCAAGATAGCACAAATCAATCCTCCCAACCAAAATGGCAAACCAAATTGTTGGTTAAGGTTTGAACCAGCCCCAGCAATCATAACAAAACCAATTACAAAGCAGGAAACAATTAAAGCAAAATCAAGAATCTTATTAGTAATAGGCCCGGCAATTTGGGAAAGAACTTCAAAATGATCATTTGAACGGAAATAGCTTCCTAAGGTAATGATAATTTTACCAAAAATAATACTTATGATTCCAAGAACAATCGTTCCAATGATACCCCATTTACCAAAACTAACAAAGTATTGCATTAAATCTTGGCCTGAAGATAGTCCAGCACCAATAACAACACCGACATAAGCTAATGCTATATTTAAAATACGTTTTAACACTATTTTCTCCTAACCGTTATCACTACAATAAATGACTGTCTATTTAGTATACTATTTTCTTATATTATTGTCAAAAATATAGGTATTAGAACCTTGTACATAGAAATATTTCTGCACGATATAGCAAGATAACACAAGGACTAGTCAGTTACTAATCAAACTTTTATAGTTCTCAATTGTTTGGAGATATTGGCTAGTCTTATGTTAGATAAATATCACAAAGATAGCAATACATTAGACATCCATACAACATTCAACCGATACATTCCAGATGATGACGGTACTAAGACTTTTGCAAGCTTTCGAACTACCCACTTAACTAAAAGAGAAATTGAGATACTAGACAAAATGATTGAACTGAACCAGCTCAGTGAAAATACTGACCCAAATTGGTACAAAAGCACTCGTATATTCGTCACAAACACTGGTAAGCCAATCCATAGTTCAATTCTAAGCAAGTCTCTCCAGCGAGCAAACGAACGCCTTAAAAAACCAATTCCTAAACATCTGTCCCCTCACATCTTCAGACATACAACTATTAGCATTTTAGCTGAAAATAAAATTCCGCTAAAAACAATCATGGATAGGGTTGGACATTCTGATTCTGATGTTACTAATTCCATCTATACCCACGTCACAAAGAACATGAAAGATGAAGCAATCAATGTACTGGATAAAGTTATGAAAAAGATTTTTTAAAAAGTTTTGCCCCTTTTTTGCCCCCTAAATACAAAAATAGCCCTTCGGATAAAATCCGAGGGGCTAGAAACGTTGTTAAATCAACGATTATTTCTTAAGGTTGTAGAATGATTTCAATCCACGGTATTCAGCTACTTCACCAAGTTGGTCTTCGATGCGAAGCAATTGGTTGTATTTAGCGATACGGTCTGTACGTGAAAGTGAACCAGTCTTGATTTGTCCTGCGTTAGTTGCAACTGCGATGTCAGCGATTGTTGAATCTTCAGTTTCACCTGAACGGTGTGATACAACGGCAGTGTAACCAGCTTCTTTCGCCATTTCGATAGCGTCGAATGTTTCAGTAAGAGTACCGATTTGGTTAACTTTGATAAGGATTGAGTTAGCAGCACCTTCTGCAATACCTTTTTCAAGGTAAGAAGTGTTTGTTACGAAGAAGTCGTCACCAACCAATTGAACTTTACCACCAAGACGTTCAGTAAGAGCTTTCCAACCGTCCCAGTCATTTTCATCCATACCATCTTCGATAGTGATGATTGGGTATTTGTTTACCAATTCTTCAAGGTAATCGATTTGTTCTGCAGCAGTACGTACAGCTGCTCCTTCACCTTCGAATTTAGTGTAGTCGTAAACTTTACGTTCTTTATCGTAGAATTCTGATGAAGCACAGTCAAATCCGATAAATACGTCTTTACCAGGAACATATCCAGCAGCTTCGATAGCAGCAAGGATAGTTTCAACTCCGTCTTCAGTTCCTTCAAAACGAGGAGCAAATCCACCTTCGTCACCTACGGCTGTTTCCAAACCACGAGATTTAAGGATTTTCTTAAGAGCATGGAAGATTTCAGCACCCCAACGAAGAGCTTCTTTGAATGATGGCGCACCAGCAGGTACGATCATGAATTCTTGGAAAGCGATTGGAGCGTCAGAGTGAGAACCACCGTTGATGATGTTCATCATTGGAGTTGGAAGAACTTTAGTATTGAATCCACCAAGGTAGCTGTAAAGTGGGATTTCAAGGTAGTCAGCGGCAGCACGAGCTACAGCGATAGACACACCAAGGATTGCATTTGCACCCAATTTACCTTTGTTAGGAGTACCGTCAAGAGCGATCATAGCACGGTCGATAGCTTGTTGATCACGTACATCGTAGCCAATGATAGCTTCAGCAATGATGTTGTTTACGTTGTCAACAGCTTTTTGTGTACCAAGACCACCGTAACGAGATTTGTCACCGTCGCGAAGTTCAACTGCTTCGTGTTCACCAGTAGAAGCTCCTGATGGAACCATACCACGTCCGAAAGCACCTGATTCAGTGTAAACTTCTACTTCAAGTGTTGGGTTACCGCGTGAGTCTAGGACTTCGCGAGCGTAAACATCAGTAATAATTGACATTTTTTACTCTCCTTATGAGTTAAATTTTTTACACCTCTATAATACCTTAAAACCCCTCCTTTTTCAAGAAAAAACGTTATCTTTGTGCAAATTTTCCTTAACTTTATAAAGTAATCGCTTTCTTTTGTCTGTTTTATTCTAACTTTTATGATATACTATTTTCATGACAGATTTATCAAAACAATTACTTGAAAAAGCTCATGGTGGGCCAAAACTAAATCCGGATGAGCAAAGACGCTATCTTGGTACTTTTGAGGAAAGAGTTCTTGGCTATGCAGATATTGACACGGCAAATAGCCTTCAGCTAGAAAAAGGCTTTTTATCTATTTTAGAGAACCTTCAGGAAAAGGCTGAGCCACTATTTGTGAAAATCTCACCAACTATCGAATTTGACAAGCAAGTTTTCTACTTAAAAGAAGCTAAAGAAGCTGATAGTCAAGCTACCATTGTGTCTGAAGAGCATACTTCTTCTCCCTTCGGTCTTGTTATCCATAGCAATGCACCCGTTCAAGTAGAAGAAAAGGATCTTCGACTTGCTTTTGCAAAACTTTGGGAAGGTAAAAAGGAAGAACCAGTCAAAACATCTTTATGGAAGAAATGGTTTGGCTAAATCTTGCGCATATTTAATAAATGCCCGATATTGGCAGCCTTGCGCTCCAGATAGAGACTGGCATTTTTCAAACTATCTTCTAAAGGTTCGCTTTTCTCTAAAATAGAAAAGGCAGCTTGGATATTTTCAAATGGTAGGGATGGTAAATCTTCAGCAAGACTACCACAAATAGCAATAACAGGAACTCCGACAGGGGTTCTTTTTGCTACGCCTATCGGCGCTTTCCCAGCAAAGCTTTGACTGTCCAGTCTACCTTCGCCAACGATAACTAAATCAGCATCTGCAACTTTCTTATCAAAATCAATCAAATCTAAACATGTATCAATTCCAGACACGATATTTGCCTGAGCAAAGGCACACAAACCACCAGCAAGGCCTCCACCAGCTCCTGCTCCTTTAATTTCCAATGTTGCAGGGGAGACTTTTTCATAAAAATCTTGGATCGCTTGATCTACGACCTCAAACATAGTAGGATCTAGGCCTTTTTGTTTGCCAAAAGTATAGGTCGCACCTTGATGACCACATAAGGGACTCACGACATCTGCTAAAATACGAATTTGAACATCTTCAGGAATTTCATAGCGATTTTCTGTTGAAACAGAAGCTAAGTTTAATAAGGACTGACCGCAAGCGGGCAAGACATCTCCATCCCTATCATAAAATTGATAGCCTAAACCAGCAGCGATCCCAATTCCTCCGTCATTACTGGCCGTACCACCAACGCCAATATAGATATCTTTAATCCCTTGAGCAATGAGATGGCGAATCAACTCTCCAATACCACAAGTTTGGATTTGAAGTGGATTTCGTTTCTCTAGCGGAATTTTTCCAAGGCCAACCAAATCAGCTACTTCAAATAGTGCCAGTTCCCCTTTTTGAAAATAGCGCATGGCTTCTTTTTGTCCAAAAGGGCCTGTCACTTGGATCCATTTTTCTTCAAGGTCAAGAGATTGTCGGATAGCATCTACAGTACCTTCCCCACCATCACCAACAGGACAGAGGAGACAGTCTACATCTGCTATCGATTGTTGGAAGCCTCTTTTAATAGATTCAGCTACCTCTTCAGCAGTCAAGCTTTCCTTAAACGAATCTGGTGCAATAACAATCTTCATATTTTCCCTCATTCTAAACAGTCAATCAAAGGAAGTACTTCTAAAAAATCCCTCTTGTCAACATGATGTTGTATTTCTTTTTTGAGCACTTCTTTGGCACAAAAGGCGATTCCAAGTCCCGCCGACTTCAACATTAATAGGTCATTGGCCCCATCACCGATTGCAACTGTTCTTTCTCTAGGAAGTTTGAGTTCCTCTCTCCATTTTTCCAGAATCTCTTTTTTGACCTGGGGACTGATAAGTTGTCCAATCAATTTTCCAGTTAAAAGACCATCTTTGACTTCAAGTTGATTGGCAGAGAAATAGGCAATCCCTAGAGATTTTGCTAATCTTTCAACTATTGGTGTAAATCCACCAGACACCAGACCAACTAGAATGCCATTCTGTTGGAGAATGGAAATGAATTCTTGGGCATTTGGCGTTAGATGAATAGAGTTGAAGATTTTATCAAATACCGAAATAGGAAGACCTTCCAAGAAGAACACTCTGTCTCGTAAACTGCTTTCAAAGTCCAACTCTCCTCGCATTGCCCGACTTGTAATCTGCGAAATTTCTTCCTCACGACCTATATCTCTTCCCAACAAATCAATCACTTCTTCTAGGATTAAGGTTCCATCCACATCCATAACACACAAACCTTTTACTTGAGACATCAGTTCTCCTCTCTAAACAGCCTAAAAATCGTATGAAGTCATCATACGATTTTATCTATTAATTAACTAAACTATGGTACAAGTCAAGATATGACCTGCAGGCTGTATCCCATGAGAAGTCACACTCCATAGCTTGTTTTTGTATGTTTTTCCAAATATCAGGATGATTTCTATACAAGTCCAATGCTGTTTGGAAAGTCCAATTTAACCAGTAAGGAGATAGATTGTCAAAGCTAAAGCCAGTACCGCTCCCTTCGATTGGATTGAAAGCGCGAACGGTATCTCGCAAGCCTCCAACTTCATGGACCAACGGCAAGGTTCCGTAACGCATCGCCATCATTTGAGACAAGCCACACGGTTCAAAACGACTTGGCATGAGGAAGAGGTCACAAGCAGCGTAGATTTCTTGAGCAAGTTTGACATCAAAAGTGATATTTGCTGATAGCTTGTCTGGGTAAATCTGAGCAAACCATGAGAAAGCTCCTTCAAAGGCTGGATCTCCAGTTCCCAAAAGAACAATCTGAACATCTTCTTGCAAGATATGGTGCAGACTTTCTACCACCACATCAAAACCTTTTTGACGTGTCAAACGAGAAACAATTCCCACCAGTGGAACGTCAGCTCTAACTGGCAAGCCAACTCTTTCTTGTAATTTTGCCTTGTTTTGGGCTTTCCCAGACAAATCTTCCTGATTAAAATGATAGTCTAAAAGAGCATCCGTCTGAGGATTATAAAGGTCAGCATCAATCCCATTCACGATACCAGAAACTTTACCAGACTCCATTCGAAGAATCTGATCCAAGTTACATCCGAACTGACTGGTCATAATTTCATGAGCATAACTAGGTGAAACTGTTGAAACACGGTCAGCATAAAGAATACCAGCCTTCATCCAGTTCAGACAGTTGTTCCAGCGAAGGGTACCATCAGCATAACGCTCAAAGCCAACTCCAAACAAATCCCATAACATTCCTTCTGAAAATTGTCCTTGAAATTCCAAATTATGAATGGTTAAAACAGTTTTAATACCTTGATAGGCTTGAATCCAACGGTATTTTTCCTTTAACAAGAACGGTATCATGGCTGTATGGTAGTCATGAACATGGAGAAGGTCAGGAATGAAGTCAATCCTTTCCATAGCCTCAATGGCGGCAAGTTGGAAGAAAGCGAAACGTTCCCCATCATCAAAATCACCGTAAACATGGCCACGGAAGAAATAATATTGGCTGTCAATAAAGTAGAAGGTTACACCGTTTAAGACGGTTTTCTTAATCCCACAGTACTGTCTGCGCCAACCAACACTCACCTCGAAATGAAGAACATCTTCAATCTGATTTCCAAATTTAGCCTCTACCATGTCATAGTAGGGTAAAATTACTGCAACTTCATGTCCCGCTTTTACTAGTGATTTAGGAAGAGCGCCAATGACGTCTCCCAGACCACCTGTTTTTGAAAAGGGTGCACCCTCTGCTGCTACAAATAAAATTTTCATGAATGAATATCCTCTGTTACTTTGCTACCTTTCTTAACGACAACTGGATGTTCTGCAGTTCCTCGAATCACAATACCAGGCTCAACTTCAACACCCTTGTCCAAGATAGCATATTCGACCTGAGCACCTTCTCCAATCACAACACGAGGGAAGAGCAGGCTATCTTTAACCAGGCTATCCTTATGGACATGAATATTACGTGATAGAACAGAATGAGCCACTTGACCTTCAATGATACTACCAGACGCAAACTGAGAAGTACTTACCTTAGATGTATTAGCATAGTAAGTTGGCTCTTCATTTTTGACCTTTGTATAAATCTTTTGGTTTGGTGAGAAGAGAGAGTAGAATTTTTGTGATTCAAGCATATCTTTATTAGCTTTGTAATAAGACTCTACAGAGTGAATATTTGCAAGGTAGCCTGTATACTCGTAGGCGAAAGCTCCCTCTTTTGCAGCCAAATCCCGTAAAACATAACGCAACTTCTCTGGATGTTCTTTTTTAGCTTCTTCTTCCAAGCGTTCAATCAACCACGGTGTATCAACGACAAAGATATCTGTAGACATATTGAACGTTTCAGCTGTTGACTTACTATCAAAGAGTTTATGAGAAAGAACATGGTCTGTTTCATCCACTTCTAAGATTGCATTTACTTCTGAAATATCTTTCTTAGCTAGTTTTTTATAAACTACAGTGACAGGCCCTTTTGTTGTACTATGTAGGTGGAAAACTTGGTTCAAATCAATGTTAATCAAGACATCGCAGTTGAGGGCAACCGTTTGGTTTGAGCCAGAACGTTTCAAATAAGTAAGAAGCTGTTGGTAGTATTCTTTTCCAACTGTGCTACTTTCTACACGGGTATTGTAAATTCCTAGATAATAGTGACTAAGAAGAGTTGACAAGCCCCACTCACGTCCTGAGCGGATATGGTCAAAGACTGAGCTGATATTATCCTGCTGGAAAATACCAAAGACACTACGAACACCTGCATTAGCAAGACTAGAAAGCGGGAAGTCAATCAAACGATATTTCCCACCAAATGGCAAACTTGCTACTGGACGGTGGTCCGTCAATGTCGACATATCATGAAAACCAACTGTATTTCCTAAAATGGCAGAATATTTATCAATCTTCATCTGTTGCTACCCCCACTACTTCATCATATCCTACAACTTGTACTTCATCTGTTCCATCAATTTCGACACCGTCAGAAATAATCGCACCTTCACCAATAATGGCACGTTTAATCTTAGCTCCTTGACCAATGATAGCTCCACTCATGATAACTGAATCAACAACTTCCGCTCCTTCGCGAACTTGCGCGCCTGTTGAAAGGATAGAATGTTTAACAGTTCCATCAACGAAACATCCGTCTACAACTAATGAGTCTTCCACATCAGCATTTGCCCCGAGGAAGTTTGGTGGTGAAATCAAGTTTCTTGAGTAAATCTTCCATTGACGGTTACGACTATCCAAGGCATTTTCTGGAGAAATGTACTCCATGTTCGCTTCCCAAAGTGACTCAATCGTACCAACATCTTTCCAGTAACCGCTAAATTCGTAAGCATAAACACTTTCACCTGACTCAAGGTAATTTGGAATGACATTTTTACCAAAGTCTGACATGTCAACCTTACTCTTTTCAGCAGCGACTAACATATTACGAAGGCGTTGCCAATCAAAAATGTAGATTCCCATAGAAGCTTTTGTAGATTTAGGTTGAGCTGGTTTTTCTTCAAATTCAACAATACGATTGTTAGCATCTGTGTTCATGATACCAAAACGGCTCGCTTCTTTAAGAGGGACGTCTAAAACTGCTACTGTCAAGCTGGCATTATTATCCTTGTGAGATTGGAGCATATCATCATAGTCCATTTTGTAGATATGGTCCCCAGACAAAATCAAGACATACTCAGGATTGACACTGTCGATATAGTCGATATTTTGGTAAATAGCGTGACTAGTCCCTTCAAACCAACGATTTCCTTCACTTGCAGAATAAGGTTGAAGAATAGAGACACCTGAATTAATACCGTCTAAGCCCCAACTTGAACCATTCCCAATATGGTTGTTGAGAGCAAGTGGTTGATACTGTGTAATGACCCCAACATTATGAATCCCTGAGTTGGCACAGTTTGATAGGGCAAAGTCAATGATGCGGTAGCGCCCACCAAATTGCACAGCTGGTTTTGCAATACTTTGAGTGAGTTTACCGAGACGAGTTCCTTGCCCACCAGCAAGAATCAAAGCTAACATTTCATTCTTCATTTTCTACTCCTTTTTGGTTTTTACTTGTGACGGTTTTAGTAGGTTTCAAGCGGCGTTTGATTTTCCAGACACTAGCTCCCATAGCTGGTAGGGTAAAGGTTAAGGTCTGCTCATAATCTTTCCATAGTCCTTCTTGCGTTTGAACAGTTTGATTATGTTCTTTCCAAACGCCTCCCCACTCTTCTAACTCAGTATTCCAGACTTCTTCGTAAATTCCTGCAACGGGTAATCCGATTGTAAAATCTTTCCGTTCAACAGGTGCCATGTTAAAGATACAGACTAACATTTCTCCCTTTTTACCCTTACGAATAAAGGAAAGAACACTCTGGTCTCGATTATCCGCATCAATGATTTCAATACCATCATAGCTGGTATCGATTTCCCACAGACAGCGGTTGTCTTTGTAAAACTGGTTTAGCTGAGAAGTGAAATACTTCATCTTAGCATTCATTGGGTCTTCTAGGTTAGACCACTCCAACTGTTCTTCAGATTTCCATTCTAGGAATTGACCGTATTCGCTACCCATGAAGAGCAATTTCTTACCAGGGTGACAAATTTGGTAAGTGTAGAGATTGCGCAAGCCTGCGAATTGATTGTAACGATCTCCCCACATCTTATGCATCATACTCTTCTTGCCATGAACCACTTCATCGTGCGAGAATGGCAAGAGATAGTTTTCATTGAAAACATACATAAAGCTGAAAGTCACTAGGTTAAAGTCATATTTACGATAAATCGGATCTTCTTCGTAGAAACGGAGGATATCATTCATCCAGCCCATGTTCCATTTGTAGTCAAATCCTAGACCACCAAGCTCTTTCATTCCCGTAATCTTGGTTGCAGACGAACTTTCTTCTGCAATCATCATCACATCTGGATATTCTAACTTAATAATGTCATTCAAGCGTTGAAGGAAATAATAACCTTCATAGTTGAGATTTCCCCCATCTTTATTAGGTGTCCATGGAGCATCATCATAGTCCAAATAGAGCATGTTGCTAACAGCATCCACACGAATACCATCCAAATGATAGACATCGATCCAATGCTTAATACAAGAAATCAAGAAGGACTGGACTTCATTTTTTCCAAGGTCAAAATTGAGAGCGCCCCAACCATAGTTATGAGCCTTATTATGGTCTTGGTATTCAAAAGTCGGTGTCCCATCATAATAGGCTAAGGCATCATCGTTGATGGTAAAGTGACCGGGTACCCAGTCTACGATAACCCCAATATTATGGATATGACACTCCTCGACAAAATCTTGAAACTCCTCTGGTCGGCCATAGGCATGCTCTAAAGCGAAGTAACCCATAAGCTGATACCCCCAACTCAAGCCTAGTGGGTGGGACATCAAGGGCATAAACTCAATATGAGTATAGTTCATTTCAACGAGATAAGGAATGAGTTCATCCTTGAGCTGGGCAAAACTATAAGGACTGCCATCAGGATTTCTTTTCCATGAGCCAGCGTGAACTTCATAGATATTGACAGGACGTTCAGCAAAGCCCCAACGTTTTCTTCGTGCCAGCCAAAGTCCATCCCTCCATTTCTTCTCAGGAAGCTCTGTTACGATTGCCCCTGTTCCTGGACGAGCCTCATATCTGACAGCAAAAGGGTCAATCTTCATCAGTTGATGACCATTTTGACGTGTGACATGATATTTGTAAATATGCCCTTCTTGAGCCATATTGGTAAAGACTTCCCAGACCCCAAAGTCATTTCTTACCATTGGAATCTGACCCTCAATCCAGTTGGTAAAATCACCAACCAAGTGAACAGCCTGAGCATTAGGTGCCCAAACACGGAAAGTATAGCCACACTCTCCATTCACTTGCTCTTTATGTGCTCCTAGATAATGCTGAAGGTGAAAATTTTCTCCTGTCATAAAGGTGCGCAAAGCTTCTCTTTTATCCATAATACCCCCTCTTTTATGTAAGCGTTTTCTATGTTTTTATTATACTACCTTTTTAGAGAAGATTCAAGTAAATTACTATACTTCTTTAAAATTATTTTGAAAATCTTCAACAAATTCACTGATGTGTCCACTTGTAAATCAATGTTTTTTCAAAAAAATGTGAAAACGCCTTTCTTTTCTCTACTATAATACCAAAAAGTTCGTATTTTTGCCACCAATATTATTTTTTTATAGCAAAAAATAAAACCAGGAAAATAATTTCCTGATTTTACACGTTTGATGAAAATATTTATCAAATTTTCTATACAAGTGAGTTGTTAGCTAAGCTCTTTCTATTCGTTCACTTCCAATGATGTGTTAGAATAGCGAGATAGATGGTCTTTATAAAACACTCAAGACGGCTAGACTAATATCATCTAAAACATTATCTTCTTTTGAGCGACTGTTGGTTACCAACATAGCTAAATTTCCTGCATTTTCAAATTGATAGGGTTCTGATTTAGCATTCACAACCACCAAGAGGTGTTCTTTGCCGTGAACTTCATAGATAAGGCAGCCGCTATGTTCAATCGCAGAATGCACAAAGACATGATGGTAAATTTCATCATAGCTAGAGTAAGAAAAGGCACCAGTTTTTGTCTTCAATCGGATGACTTGACGGATAAACTCAATACTGTCTTGACGCTCATTGATCAAATCCCAGTTCACTTGGTTCACACTGTCTGGAGCATTATAGCTATTCATCGCACGCTCTCTATCATCATGTGTCAACTCACCATTCTCACCAGTCGCAACCAGTTTGGTACGACCAAATTCTTGACCGATTTCCATAAAGGCCATCCCCTGCATGAGCAGATTCATGGCTGTGGCTGTCTCGACCTTGCGCATGATTTGTTCTGAACTTTGGTCTGGATGTAGGGTTGCCAATAAATCGTGAAGATTGTAATTGTCATGGGCTTCCACATAGTTAAGCACTTGATTTGGATGTGTATAGGTTCCTAATTCACGACTTCCTAGGATTGCTTTGGCTAGAATTGGCTCTGTCGCAGCACCGCTGACAAAACCTGATTTAATTGCACCGTAAACTTCTCCACCTTTGACAGCATCACGCTGATTGTCATTAAAGAAACCAATATTTGGCATTTCGTAGGCGTTGTCTTTCTTAGCCTTATCATAAGGGGCAAGGCCTGTTCCCATATCCCATCCTTCTCCATAGAGGATAATGTTAGGGTCGATTTCATCCAAGCTCTGACGAATCATCTGCATGGTCTTGACATCATGAATCCCCATCAAGTCAAAGCGGAAGCCGTCAATATTGTATTCTTGCACCCAGTATAGAAGAGAATCAATCATGTACTTACGGAACATTTCGTGTTCACTGGCTGTTTCATTTCCAACACCCGTTCCATTCTGGAAGGTACCGTCTGGATTCATACGATAATAGTAATCAGGGACTGTTGTTTGGAAAGGTGCATCAACTACTGAGAAGGTATGATTATAGACCACATCCATAATGACACCAATGCCCGCATCGTGATAAGCTTGAACCATGGTCTTCAAGTCGCGAATGACCTGAGCTGGATCCTCTGGATTAGTTGAAAAACTAGTTTCTGGTGCGTTATAGTTTTGTGGATCATAACCCCAGTTGTAGGTTACATTCCCGTCCTCATCGTATTCTTTGTGACGGTCTGCAATTGGTTGCAACTGAACATAATTGTAGCCCAACTTCTTGATGTGATCAAAAGCAGTTGACTGGCCATACTGATTAACCGTTCCAGTTTGAGCAGCACCTAAGAAAGTTCCTCGAAGATGTTCATCCACACCTGAGGTCGGTGATTGGGTCAAATCACGAATATGCATTTCACAAATAACTGCCTTACATGGATTTGTCAAACGCCAAGTAGCCTCCAAACCGTGCTTAACCTCAAAGTTTTCAACTTGCTTTTCTGCATGACTCAAAATAGCTGAACGTTTGCCATCAGGGCTGGTCGCGATTGTATAAGGATCACGTGTCAGTGTTTCGTGATGAGGGAATTGGACTTGATACTGATAAGCCTTACCAGTCAAATCTTCCTCAACATCCAAACTCCAGACACCAATAGTATTGTCCTTATGGTTATAAGAGTAGCGATTGCCTCTTTCCATATCAAAAGTTTTCCAAACAGGTGTATCATTAGCAGCTGATTCATAAACCACAACCTGCACTGCTGTCGCTGTTGGTGACCAAAGGGAAAAATGAGCCTGATTGTCCTCTACACGGCAACCCAGTTCCCCTTGGTAACCCCAATGATGGTCAAAACTAGCACTGTTAATGGCCTTATCAAAGGCAAAAGGATTTTGATTTTTATAGAAAGGACTGGCAATAGCAGGATTTTCAGAGTAATAAATCCTATCATCGCCTTCCAAAATCCAGACCTCTGTTAATAGGGGATAGTGATTAAAACGGATAGCATATTCTTTACTAGTTTGACCTGTATGAACCACAAAATTCAAGCTTTCTAAGGGATGAACGCTTGGGTGTTCAAAGCTAAATAAAGCACCAAAATAATCTTCTTGGTAAGTTAGTAAATCAATTCGTTGATCCTTACTCTTTACAAAAGAGCAAGTGTCATATTCGCCATTCTTGCGATGGTAATGAATGCGCATAGGGTAGGTATACATTTTTATTTTTCCTTTTTATTTTAATTTATTTCTGTTTCACTAATAAATTCTTGACCAATCTCGTCTCGATTAACAGACATAGTCAAATTATCTAAACTCTGGTTTTAAACGAACATTACAAACTTTCTAGCCATGCTTCATCTCGAACCTCAATACCAAGTTCTTGTGCTTTTTGCAGTTTACTTCCAGCGTCTGCACCTGCCACGACGAGGTCGGTCTTTTTAGAAACGCTGCCTGTTACCTTGGCACCTAGACTTTCGAGTTTATTTTTAGCTTCTGAGCGCTTGAGTCGTTCTAATTTTCCAGTCAATACAACGGTCAAACCTGACAAGGCTGCATCCGCTACAACACTCTGTCCTTTATAGTCCAGATTGACCCCAGCTTCTTTCAATTCTCTGAGGAGAATTTCAGAGCCTTCTGTCGCAAAATAAGTCTGAAGACTCTTGGCAATCACACCACCCAGACTTTCAATACTAGCCACTTCCTCTGGATCTGCCTGAGCCAGATTTTCAATCGAGTGAAAATGTTGAAGTAAGAGCTGACTGGCCTTACTGCCGACATGGCGAATTCCCAAACCAAACAAGAGCTTCTCGGCAGAATTTTCCTTAGATGCTTGGATAGCCTGATACAGTTTAGCAGCGGATTTTTCCTTAACCCCCTCTAAAAGGAGGAAATCCTCTTCTTGCAAACGATAAATATCCGCCACATCCTTGACTAAATTGGCAGCGAAAAGTTTCTCAACAATAGATGGACCAAGGCCTGTAATATTCATAGCATCACGAGAAGCAAAGTGAATCAAGCCTTCCATGATTTGAGCAGGGCAACGCGGATTAATACAACGGAGAGCCACTTCATCTTCAAAGTGCAACAAGTCAGAGTCACAACTTGGGCAGTTTGTAGGGATATCTAGTTTTTCTTCAGAAACCCGCTTGGACTCTACCACACGTAAAACGGCAGGGATGATGTCCCCGGCCTTATAGACGATAACCGTGTCGTCTTTGCGGATATCTTTTTCAGCAATATAATCCACATTGTGCAGAGTTGCACGGCTAACAGTTGTACCAGCTAGCTGAACAGGAGTCAGATTAGCAGTTGGAGTCACAACACCGGTACGACCAACTGTCCAGTCAACTGATAAGAGTTGAGCTTCTTTTTCTTCAGCTGGGAACTTGTAGGCTACTGCCCACTTTGGAGCCTTAACGGTAAAACCAAGTTCTTCTTGGCCTGCTAGGTCATTGACCTTGATTACCACTCCATCGATATCATAAGGCAGATTTTCCCGTTCCTCTCCTACTTCTTGGATAAAATTCCAGATTTCATCTATATTTTCAGCCAAGATTCGCTTAGGATTGACCACAAAACCAAGCTGTTCTAGGTGCTTCAAAACCTTTTCTTGACTATCACGAGTTGAAGGGCTGGCTTCTTGATAGAGGAAAGTCGCAAGATTACGCTTGGCAACTACTGCTGTATCCAGCTGACGCAAGGTTCCTGCCGCCGCATTACGAGGATTGGCAAATTCAGGCTCTCCATTTTCTTGGCGACCTTGGTTAACCTGGTCAAAAGAAGCGCGTGGCATGTAACATTCCCCACGAACTGTAATATCAAGTTCTTCTGGCAAGGTCAAAGGAATGTCCTTGACACGCTTGAGGTTTTCTGTAATATTTTCACCAACAGAACCATCTCCACGTGTTACACCAGCAACCAAAATCCCCTTTTCATACGTCAGCGAGATAGATAAGCCATCGATTTTCAGCTCACAAATATAGGTCGGATGAGCCACTTCCTTACGAACACGCGTATCAAATGCTTCAAGCTCCTCACGTGAAAAAGCATCCTGCAAACTATAAAGAGGATACTGATGACTGTATTTTTCAAAACCATCTAAGACTTTGCCACCAACACGATGGGTCGGACTGTCTGCTAATACTTGATCTGGATAGGCAGCCTCCAACTCAACCAACTCACGGTAAAGGCGGTCATACTCACTATCTGAAACCGACGGATTGTCGCTGGTATAGTACTCAGTCGCATAGCGATTGAGCAAGGCGACTAACTCATTCATTCTTTTATTCATAAGACCATTTTACCATAAAACAAGCCCTCCTCACAAACGAGAAGGGCGGAAAAAATACTTAGATTGGAATTATTTTTAAAACTCAAACAGACTTATGTCTCTTTTTCAAAATGAGTCCGAACATATCCGAGAGCTAAGAAAGATAAGGCTACAACTCCAAGTCTAATAATCAAGAAAGAAGAGAGATGTACACTTGGCAAGACTGTCATAAATCCTTTTGCAATAGGCATAAATAGAATAGCTAAGGTAAAAATTGTACTCAGTACTCTCCCAAGAAATTCGCTCTCAACCTTGGTTTGTACTTGAGTAAAAAAGTGAATATTGAAAATCGTCATAAACAATTCACAAACGAAATTACCTGAAAAAGTAAGATAGGATGGGAGGGAAAATCCCATTATCATCATCCCAAGTCCAGTCAGAGCCAATAAAAATAAAAGCATTTCCATACTGGCTTTAATCTTACTAGCTAGCAGAGCCCCAATGATGGAACCGATAGCACCCATAGTTAAAATAGTGGCATAGGCACCTTGAACTCCATAGAGCTGATTTGAAAAGGGAAGGAGGTAATTAAAAGCTGCAAAAAAGAAATTAACGCTAGAAGCTACCAGCAAAAGGAAGAAAATTTCTTGCTGATGCCAGATATAGTGTAACCCATCCTTGATATCTATAAAAATATCTCTCCCAGTAAAAGCCTTTTTCTCTTGAACTCCTGCTTCCTCTTTTGGAAGGAAAGCCACTAGAACAAAAGCAATGAAAAAAGTCAGCGAGTCTAGTAGTAGCGTCATATGGAGACTTGCAAACTGTAAAACAAGGAAGGAAAGAACAGGAGAGCTAACACCTACAACCTGCAAAACCAGCTCTAAGCGAGAATTATAGATCACAATCTCATCTTTCTCCACCACTTCAGTTATAATAGCTTTATTGGCTGTACGAGAAAAGGCAAAAGCAATCGCCTGCACAGTATTGGCAAAAATCAAAGCTCCAATCATCCAGCTGTCATTCCTTATGAAAGAAATGGCCAGACAAAGAATCCCACAAACAAGGTCTGTCACCATTAAAATCCTACGACGAGAAAAACGGTCTGAAATGACTCCGCCAAAAGGATTTACGAGAATAGATGTGACGAGTTCAGAAATCTGATACATTCCTAAAACAGTCTGCCCGATAGTCCCCATGGAAGCCAACCAGACACTATTTCCATAATCATAGAGCATATTCCCTATCTTGTTAACAGCTCCACGACTAATCAACTGTACTGCATAGCGATTCATATAAAAACTCCTCTCAAATTTTGAAACTATTGTATCAAAACTGAAAGGAGCATTTTATTTTTTCCCTTATTTGGGAAAATTAATCTTTGACAAATTTTTCATAGTGTTCCTGATAGTAGGCGACTTGCTCTGGAAGACCTAGTACGTCAAAAATATGCATGGCTTCTTGCATTTGGCTACAACCTTCTTTACACTTTCCTTTTTGATATAAGGCAAAACCTTTTAAATAATGGAAAACATTACGCTCATAAAGCTTAATACCTTTACCAATAATCTTCTCTGTATAAGTCTCAAAATAGCTTGCATTGTCAAAAGAAGAATGCTCTAAACAATGCTGGTAACAATTGAGGGCCAAAATCAACACTAATCTCTTATGGCGACCAATCTCTTGGTAAAATTCCTCCCTCTCCATAACTTCTCTACCAATCCGAGTGACATAGTCCACATCGTAGAAACTATAGAGATTCCCGAAAAGAATCAACTCATACATGGTCCATTCTTCTGTTTTGAAGAGATAATCTGCTACCTTATCCAAATCATCCTGCTTCATCTCATAAGTCGCATCTCTTTGACAAATCAGACCTTGCAACAAAATCCAGTTCAGCTCAAAATAAAGGGGATTCGTCGAACTCTTAGCCTTTTCAAGTTGTTCCCTTTGAAGCTTTTGAAAACCTGCAATATCATTTGAGTAGTAAAGAGGTATAATTTGTGCCATCATAGAAACATGTTCATGATTATGAAAATCCCTTGCCTTATCCATGAAATTTTCGATTGTGACATGAATGTTATCCAAAATCTCAAAGAAACGTGAAACTGCTAGGTCAGACTCCCCAAGCTCAAAGCGAGATAACTGAGAGGTAGAGCAAGACTCCCCTGCCGCCTCCTTTAAAGAATAATTTCCACTTGTCCGAAATTCACGAAATACTTTTCCAAGATGTTCCATCTTTACACCTGCTCTGATAATTCTTCCCACTCAAGCATAGCTTCTTCCTGACGATGGCTGATTTTGTCCAGCTCAGCCTGTAATTCCATCAGTTCGACGGCATCGTTTGTTTCCAACATTTTTTCAGAAATGTCTTGGCTTTGACTTTCTAACTCTTCGATTTCAGCCTCTAGACTTTCAATTTGTCTCATGAGTTTGCGAACTTCTTTTTGACTTTCTTTCTGAGCTTGATAGTCATTGACTGGACTTGAGTCTTTTACTTGATTGTTAGTTGAAGCTTCCTCAGCCTGAGTCATTTCTACTTCTGCTTTCTTCTCAACATAGTAGTCGTAATCTCCCAAGTAAAGAGTCGAGCCATTCTCTGACAATTCCAGTACATGAGTGGCCACACGATTGATAAAGTAACGGTCATGGCTGACGAATAGAAGAGTTCCATCAAAGTCAATCAAAGCATTTTCCAACACTTCCTTGCTATCAATATCCAAGTGGTTGGTCGGCTCATCCAGAATCAGGAAGTTGTTGTTTTCCATAGACAATTTAGCCAAAAGCAAACGAGCTTTCTCGCCACCTGACAGCATGCCGACGGATTTTTTGACATCATCTCCTGAGAAAAGGAAGGCACCTAGGCGGTTACGGATTTCAACTTCTGGTGTCAGTTTAAAATCATTCCAGAGTTCATCCAGCACCGTATTACTTGGTGTCAGCTTGCTTTGGGTCTGGTCATAGTAACCAACCTCAACATTAGCGCCAAAGCGCTTTTCACCCTTGATAAAAGGAATCTGGTCTACTATAGACTTGATAAAGGTTGATTTCCCAATACCATTTGGACCAACGATGGCAACAGCATTCATCTTACGAAGGTCTAGGTTGATAGGCTCTGACAGTACTTCCTCATCATAGCCAATGGCCGCATTTTCAACAGTCAATACAACATTACCAGAGTTTTTTTCCGACTGGAAGGTCATATTGGCTGCTTTCTTGCCAGATTCAGGTTTATCCAAACGTTCCATTTTTTCCAGTTGTTTTCGGCGAGACTGGGCACGTTTGGTCGTTGAAGCTCGGACTAGATTGCGATTGACAAAGTCTTCCAGAGCTGCAATTTCCTTCTGTTGCTTTTCATAGTTTTTTGCCTCAGTAGCTAGTTTTTGCTCCTTCAACTCGACAAAGCGAGAATAATTGCCCACATAGCGGTCCAAAGAATGCTTGGTCAAATCCAGCGTAATCGTTGCAACCTTGTCCAAGAAATAACGGTCATGGCTAACAATAATGAGGGCACCGCTATAGTTTACCAAGTAATTCTCTAGCCAGGCAATGGTTTCAATATCCAAGTGGTTGGTTGGCTCGTCCAAGACCAAGAGATTGGGCTTTTCAAGGAGCATTTTGGCTAGAGCCAAGCGAGTATTTTGACCACCTGAAAGTTCAGATATTTTCATCTGCCACATAGACTCGTCAAACTTGAATCCATTTAAAATCGCTCGAATATCAGCTTCATAAGTGAAACCACCTGCTTGGCGAAAATTCTCAGATAAGCGGTCGTAATCTGACATCAGCTTATTCAAGTCCTCACCAGACTTTTCACCCATCTCCAGCTCCATCTGACGAAGTTGTTTTTCCGTCCGACGCAAGTCATCAAAGACATGAAGCATTTCATCGTAGATGGTATTTTCAGACTCAAAACGGCTATCTTGGGCTAGGTAAGACAGAGAAATATCTTTTTTCTTATTGATTTCTCCACTAGTTGGCTCCTCTTCTCCAACCAAAATCTTCAAAAGAGTAGACTTTCCTGCACCATTTTTCCCAACAAGGGCAATCCGGTCTCGTTCATCAACCTGCAGGTTAATATTATCGAAAAGAACCTCTCCTGCAAAAGAACGTTCAATTTTATTAGCTTGTAAAATAATCATACAAGTAGTATAGCATGTTTCCCTAAGGCATTCAAGATAATGGTAAGTATTTTAGCGAAGGATTTGTAACATAAAATAAATTATGTATATTTTATATTACAAATCCTTCGCTATCTTGTTGGATTTTCTAATAAGCTAATCTTGCTTCAAATAGTTATCGCACAATTCTATTATTTAATTCTTTTCATTATATACGTACGTATAGCGGATTGAAATAAGATGAGAACAAATCGATTGAGGAAGTAAAATTAATTTCTATAAATGTTTTAGAAATTGTTTCGTACTATTTTAGATTCAACTACTATATATACAATATTTTCGGAGCATTCAACTTTTTAACTCTATTTATTACTAGATTATTCCCCCCTTCGCTCCACTTCCATTACAGAAGTTTCCTCACTACTATGGGCTCGGCTGACTTCTCATGATTCGTTGTTACTACGCTTTCAGCGCTCATGATACCTCGCGGATAAGTCGTACATCTTTCCTAGTTTATACAAGATATGAGGACGTTAGAAGGTTACAGTGAAAATAGGAAATCTGACGCAGAGTCTTTAGGCACTAGGAAGATTTATCTTTTTCACACAAACCTTAGTCCGAATTCAATTACTCTCGTGATTTACGCATATAGGTTACGACTACCTTTTTGGACTTTAGAGTTTTGAGCCCCCTTATCCGCTATATACGCCTTACTATCACGTTCCTGTTCGTAGAGCCACGATTTCGCCATCCCTTCCTCTGACGATTCTTATTTCCAACGTCAGACTTAAAACGGTCTATCCCCAGACCATTTTAATCCGCTACCTCACGATAGTCAGGCTTGGGAATCGCTATTGGGTTCACCGGTAGCAGGTGCCCACCGAGGACTTACACCTCAGATATACGACATGCCTATCGTACGTAAAAAGCCTACTGCCCAAGCTAGAAAGCTTGATACAATAGGCTTTTCAAAGGCTGATTATTTAACAGCGTCTTTAAGAGCTTTACCAGCTTTGAATGCTGGAACTTTAGAAGCTGCAATTGTCATTTCTTTACCAGTTTGTGGGTTGCGACCTTTACGTTCTGCACGCTCACGAACTTCAAAGTTACCAAAACCGATCAATTGAACTTTTTCACCAGCTGCAAGATAGTCAGCTACTGCTGCAAATACAGCTTCAACTGCTGCTGCTGAGTCTTTCTTAGTCAATTCTGTAGCTTCTGCTACTTTAGCGATCAAATCTTGTTTGTTTGCCATGTTAACGATTCCTCCAAATAATTTCTAATTAACAAATATAATCATATCCTAAAATCCCTTTTAGGTCAAGTTAAAAACGCTATTTCTTCCCATTTTATTTATTTTTTTAGGAGTGATAACGTACCAAAATAGCCCAAGCATTCTCACCTGTGTGCGTTTGAATAATGGAACCCGTTTCCAAAACAGAAATTGGCTGTTCAACATAAGCTTGTAAGCTTTCTTTCATCTCTTTTGCCCAATCAGCACTACCAGAATATGAAATTCCAATCTCTGCTACAGAACGTTCAGAGAGAGATGTTGTCAACTCATCTAACCATTTTTTAAAGGTTTTAGCTCCACGACCTTTAACCATTGGCTGCAATTCATGGTCTTTCATTTGCATGACAACACGGATATTAAGAAGAGAACTCAACAATCCAGTTACACGGCCAATTCGTCCACCTTTAACAAGATTTTCCAAAGTCGAAACACCAATATAGAGTTCTGTGTGGTTTTTAACCTCTTCTATGCGAGTTAAAATTTCCTCCAACTCTTTGCCTTCTTGCGCTAATTTTGCAGCCTCAACAACTTGGAATTTCAAGGCTTGGTCAGTGAAGGAACTGTCAATAACTGTCACGTCGGCAGTAGATAGGCTGGCACCTTGGCGTGCTGCTTCTACAGTACCAGAAAGGGCATGGGACATATGAATAGCAAGAATCTGACTACCATCCTTGCATAGGTCTTCAAAAACTTCAGCGAAGACACCTACAGGTGGTTGACTTGTCTTAGGAAGATTCTTACTTTCTTGCATCAAGTGAAGAAATTTACCTTCTTCTTTCAAATCAGCATCAGAATAAACAACATTATCAATCATTACAGATAATGGAACAATTGTAATATCTAATTGCTTTACTAGTTCTGGTTCAATAGTAACAGATGAATCGGTTACAATCTTAATTTTTGTCATAGTATCAATCTTTCTATTTTAGGATTCAGATTGGTTTTCTTACTTCTAATTATATCAAAAAAAGATTAAAAATCCTAATGGAGTCACTCAAATTTTCCTTAAAAATTTGATATAATCTACTTATAAGAAAAGAGGTGTCCTATGATTAAAAAAATTTACCCCATTTTAACCATTTTATTAGGAGCTGCTATTTATGCTTTTGGGCTGACTTATTTTGTAGTTCCTCATCATCTCTTTGAAGGAGGGGCGACAGGTATTACCCTCATCACCTTTTATCTTTTTAAAATCCCTGTTTCGCTCATGAACTTGCTGATTAACATTCCCCTTTTCATCCTAGCTTGGAAAATATTTGGAGCCAAATCCCTCTATTCTAGTTTGCTAGGAACCTTATCTTTGTCTGCCTGGTTGGCTTTTTTTGAGCGTATTCCTCTTCATATTGACCTTCAAGGTGATTTACTGATCACAGCCCTTATAGCAGGAATCCTATTGGGAATTGGCCTTGGAATTATTTTTAATGCTGGAGGTACAACTGGCGGAACTGATATTCTAGCTCGTATTCTCAACAAATACACTCATATATCAATGGGGAAACTACTTTTTATCTTAGATTTTTGTATTCTCATGCTCATTCTCCTAATCTTCAAGGACTTGAGATTGGTTTCCTACACGCTCTTATTTGATTTTATCGTTTCGCGTGTCATTGATTTGATTGGAGAAGGTGGCTATGCTGGTAAAGGTTTTATGATTATCACAAAACGTCCTGACCAACTTGCTAAGGCGATTAATGATGACCTAGGAAGAGGCGTTACTTTTATTTCTGGTCAAGGCTACTATAGTCAAAAAGATTTGAAAATTATCTACTGTATTGTCGGTAGAAATGAGATTGTGAAAATGAAGGAAATGATTCATCGAATCGATCCTCAAGCCTTTATAACTATTACAGAAGCCCACGAAATCCTTGGAGAAGGATTTACCTTTGAAAAAGAATAAAAAGAGGTAATGTCGTGACCTCAAAAGTTAGACTACATCATCTATCTTTTGGGTTACAGACAACCTCTTTTTTGTTTTCTAAAACGCTCAAGACCAATTTCGAGCTACTTCTTCATCAGCCTTTAACCGATCCACTAATTGGTCAACAGAATCAAATTTTGTCATATCTCGAATGCGATCAAGCCAATAAACCATGACGGTTTCCCCATAAATATCTTGATTAAAATCAAAAATATTGACTTCAAAACGTGCTTCTTCTCCATCAAAGGTCACGTTTTTCCCGACACTAGCCATAGCACGATACTTCTGTCTTTGAATCTCAACATCAACGACATAAACGCCATCTGCTGGCATATAAGTACGGTCTAAAAGCACTAAATTAGCTGTTGGATAACCAATCGTACGACCACGAGCATTACCATGAACCACCATACCTCTTGATGGAAGCGGTGCCCCCAAAAGTTCTCCTGCTTCTTTCACATTTCCATCTAAAATAGCTTGACGGATACGAGTTGAACTAATCTTTCCTTTCTCATCTTCTACAGGTGGAACGATAATGACTTCTCCATCAAAGTAATCCTTTAAGTCTTCTGCCGTTTTTTGGTCAGCACCAAATGTATAATCAAAACCTGCAACAATAATTTTGGCATTCATAGCCTTGATATAAGTTGCAAAAAATTCTTCTGCCGTGAGACTAGCGAATTGACTACTAAAATCAAGGAGATATAATTCTTCTACGCCTTCACGCTTTAGTTTCCTCTCACGTTCAGCAGGGTTCAAAATATGCAAAAACAGATCAGGATGATAAGGCTCTAAAGCAATCTTTGGTGATTCATTAAAGGTCATAACCACGATAGGCAATAAATCCTTTCTCGCAGCCTTATTGGCAACACGAAATAATTCTTGATGCCCCTTGTGTATACCATCAAAATAGCCGAGAACAACGACTGAATCAGATGGTGTGCCAATATCTTTTTGGTTTTTTATAGGAATAGTAATAATCATAAAATAATTATATCATAGCGATAGCTATTTCTGGAACAGAAAATCTGAAATGTCGTTTTTTTCACCTGAAGTGTAGCTGTTTTCAAAAAGCACTTCACTCGATTGTTGCTTAACTATGAACTTTGCAATATTCTTCTCAAAAACTTGTAGAACATCTTCAAAATTTTGAAAGGAGTGATTAGACTTGTTCAGTAACCATAAAGTGTCATACTATGCTTATGTATGAAAAAGCAATGCAACTAACTCCTGAGAACTTTAAATTACTAATTGGTGTCGAAAAGGTAGAATTTAGAATCGAGGTACACCTATGGCTGTAAAATTTACAAAATGAGACAACTTGGGCAAGATATTTGAAGAGTTTCCTAAACTCCCTGATTTGAAGCAAGTCACTTTCCCTGATGACAAAGAAAAAAGCCAAAGCAGAAAAGAAAAACTAGATGACTGCTTTTCAACAACTCCCATCCAGTGTGCTTCAGATTGGAGCTATTTTTCTCTCCGTCTGTTAGCTTGGATTCTCAGACAGTTTCAGTTAAAGAATATCATTTTCCCTTATCAGAAGGAACGAATCAAGCTATTCAGACAAGTGAAGGGACGACAAGCCAATATTTGAAACCAAATACCAGTTCTTATAGTCAATTGAAATAAAATCTGAAGAAATAGAGTAGGAAACTCAAATCAATTTTTAACAGTGTTCTATTCCAGATTCAATCCACTATACATATTAAAAAGTATGGATACCAAAACAAAAAACAGGCTCTCCGAAAACTCGGAAAGCCTTATTTAATGCTACTTCTAGCTTCCTCGCCTTTACATTTCAAGGCTCGGGATAAAAAGGTTCACTGGACCTTTTTATTTAGCGATTGGGTAAACAGAAACTTGTTTTTTATCGCGTCCTTTACGTTCAAAGCGTACTACGCCTTCAACTTTAGCGAACAAAGTATCGTCTCCACCACGTCCAACGTTTACACCTGGGTAGATGTGTGTACCACGTTGACGGTAAAGGATTGATCCACCTGTTACAGTTTGTCCGTCAGCTGCTTTAGCTCCAAGACGTTTCGCTTGTGAATCACGTCCGTTTGATGTAGAACCTCCACCTTTTTTGTGGGCGAAAAGTTGCAAGTTGTTAAGAGTCATTTTTAACATAATGTTTTCCTCCGTGTTAGTTTTCTGTGATAACTCTGGTTTGGACGAACTCAGAAGAGTTCTCCGATAAGTTTGCCATACCTAAGAAAAATGATTCAAAGAATAACTGGGTCATTTCTCTCTGGTGTGAAGGAAGATCTTTTGGTATTTCAACCATCAGATAACCACCTTCATCTTCGTTTAATTCTAGGATTGGTTCATAGCCTGCAAATTTCTCAATAGAATTGATAAAGTTAATGGCAAGCGTAGAAACCGATGCACACACGACATCTAAGCCGTATTCGCCACTCTCGGCGTGTCCAGTAATTTCCGCACTCCTCAGCTCGCCATCTTCGGCTCTCTCAAAGACTGCCTGTATCATGTGTTCTCCTTAAAATTAAGCGTTAATTGCGTTGATGACAACTTTAGTATATGGTTGACGGTGACCTTGTTTACGGTGGCTACCTTTTTTAGGTTTGTACTTGTAAGTAACAACTTTCTTTTGTTTTCCTTGTTTTTCAACAGTTCCAACTACAGTAGCTCCAGCAACAAGTGGAGTTCCGACAACAGTGTTTTCACCACCAACAAGAACAACTTCGTTAAAAGTAACTTCTTGACCAGCTTCAACGTTCAATTTTTCAACGTAAACTGCTTGACCAACTTCAACTTTAACTTGTTTTCCGCCAGTTTTGATAATTGCGTATGTGCTCATTATGCACCTCCTATGATTTTTATGGGTTTCCCCGATTTTTTTGTGAAGACTCGCCTAGCATCGTGGGACGAACCACTTAAACTTGAATAATCAAGCAACGATGTTCGTGCGGTTGCACAGGATCGTGCATAGTCAACTCTTCAAGTATAGCATATCTCCTATTTTCTTACAAGTAATAACACCTAAAATCAAGCTTTTTCTTTTACTTTTTTCTGCCAAGAGGCAAAAAGCATGCTAAGGTAAAAAATACTCATCATAATAGGAACACCAAGAATAGTCTTTTCATGATAGAAAATCGTCAAATAGGCTGAAAAGACAACACCAAGGACAAAACTACTAAGCAGGCTAACAAATATGAACCCTTCACGCAAAAAAGGAGTGTGCTTGGTTCGGAAATAATCCCCAAAAGCCAGCATTGTTCGTTTGATATTCCCTGTCATAAAGGCATTATTGTAAGCAATACCCGAAACCTCACCAAAGGCAGTTGTCACCAAGCCCATACAAAAGGCTAAGGGCGGTACTAGATAGATATTATCTACAGTTTGCGGCACAAAACCAATAATGATTGATAGTATTGCCAAAGGAATCAGTGACAGAATCGGTTTTTTTACAATTCTCAATTTTTCCTTATAAATGGTTAGTAAAAAAACTCCCAGCATAAATGCTATTAAAGTTAAAAGCTTATCCCTAACATCCGAAACATTATTCTGTATTAGCTCTACCGAAAGAAAGACAACATTTCCTGTTTGTCCAGCTACAAGGGTATTCCCGCGAACAATAAAAGTGTAAGCATCTACATATCCAGCACAAAACGTCAAAAAAAGTGCTAACCTTTTAGACTGACGTGATATTTTTCTTATAGGTAATAACCTCATTTTCCCTCCCATTGTATTTTCTCTTAGAATATTGTACCATTTTCTTTCTAAAAAATCGTAGGCTACCATTTAGATTTTACTATTAGCATAAAAATAATAATAGACAACTATTTATCCAAAAATAGATAGAGGTAACATGTTTGTAAACAAAGCATACGAACCTTTAGTAAAATCATTTCCATGAAACTAGAATAGAGCCCCTCTTAGCAAAAATCATTATTTTAATTTATTTCTAATCACTCCTTGATATAAATAACTCTCACCAATAAAAGACTATGTCTTAAAAAAATGGTATAATAAAATCAGTACTTGGGCTTGATGGCTATGCTACTAATAACAATTAGGAGAGAAAATCAGGCACTTGTTAACAACAAGGATTATCCCCTTGAAACGAAAGGAATCTTAAAAATCTTATGATGAACATGCAAAACATGATGCGTCAAGCACAAAAACTTCAAAAACAAATGGAACAAAGCCAGGCCGAACTTGCTGCCATGCAATTTGTTGGCAAATCTGCTCAAGATCTTGTCCAAGCGACCTTAACTGGAGATAAGAAAGTTGTCAGCATTGATTTCAATCCAGCTGTCGTTGATCCAGAGGACCTTGAAACTCTTTCTGATATGACCGTTCAAGCCATCAACTCTGCTCTTGAACAAATCGATGAAACTACCAAGAAAAAACTGGGTGCTTTCGCTGGGAAATTGCCATTCTAAAAACAAGGAGCTAGAACAATACTTGTCGATAACAAAGGCTAAGAAAGGTGCAAAAATTATAAAAAACGCATAATAGCAGGTGTACAAAAAACACTCAATATTATGCGTTTTCTCATGAAAAAATTCTCTTTTCATACTCATTTAATACTCTTCAAAAATCAAATTCAAACTATATCAGCGTCGGCTTGTCGTACTCAAGTACTTCCTGCGCCTAGCTTTCTAGTTTGCTCTTTGATTTTTATTGAGTATAAAATCCAAAAGGGAATTTATCGTTTTACGGACATGTATATTACAGATTTCTATAGGTCGTATATAGACAGGATATCATCGCTTGGAAGTTGTCCTTTTTGACACCAATCAGTAATTTAGTTCTCAGGAGTTAATGGCAGTGCTTTTCGTACATAGTTTCATAACTACAGTATAGCATAGTATATCGCTTTATAGTTTTCACTATTGATGAACTGCTTGAGCTGCTGTGATAAGGGTTAAATTGTAAACATCTTCTGCACTACATCCACGTGAAAGGTCATTAACCGGCTTATTCAAACCTTGTAAAACAGGTCCCACAGCTGAGAAACCACCGAGACGTTCTGCAATCTTGTAACCGATATTTCCAGCTTCGATACTTGGGAAAATAAATACAGTTGCTTGTCCAGCCACTTTACTTCCTGGAGCTTTTAAAGCTGCCGTTTCAGGGTGGAAGGCAGCGTCAAATTGCAATTCCCCATCTATTTCAAGATCTGGGCGTAGTTCATGCGCACGTTGTGTAGCTGCTACTACCTTATCAACGTTCTCACCAAAACCAGAACCTTTACTTGAGTAACTTAACATAGCAATTTTTGGTTCTATACCAAACATTTTCGCAGTGATTGCTGAATTAATTGCAATTTCAGCCAAGGCATCTGCATCAGGATTGATATTGATAGCACAGTCACCAAATAGGTAACGTTCTGAACCACGAGTCATTAGGAAGGCACCTGAAGTACGAGTAACATTAGGACGAGTTTTTATGATTTGAAGGGCTGGACGAACTGTTGCAGCAGTTGAGTGAAGTGCACCTGAAACCATACCGTCAACCAAGCCCATATATACTAACATTACACCAAAGTAGTTAACGTCTTCACGTAAGAGTCTAGCAGCTTCTTCTTCTGTTATCTTACCATTTCGACGTTCAACGAGCGCAGCAACCATTTCTTCAAACTTAGCGTAGTGGTCAGGATCGATGACTTCATAACCCTCGTGAATCCCTTCAATTTCAAGGTAAATTTTAATTTTTTCTGGTTTACCAAGCAAGACTGGAATAACATCTGTTTCTTTTACCAAGCGTTTCGTAGCTTGAAGAATACGAGGTTCTTTTCCTTCAGGTAGAACGATGCGGACATTTTTACCAACTAGGTTGGCTCTTAGACTTTCAAAAACTTCCATGAGTTTTCTCCTTTAAAATAATAAATTATACTCTAATATTTTTTATTGAGTATTAGTTGATAACTGTTTAATAAGGTTACTGAAATCATCCGGCAAGGGACTTTCTAACTGCAAATCTTGCTCTAAAAATGGATGATAAAAGGATAGGTAATGGCAATGCAGAGCCTGACGTTGGATGCCGTCGTCCAGACTACCACCATACAAGTCATCTCCCAACAAAGGAAAACCAATATGAGAAAAATGGACTCGGATTTGGTGGGTTCGACCAGTATGCAAGCGAATATCGACCAAGTGAATATTTCCATAGGAAGCGACAATCTTATATGATGTATGGGCATACTTTCCACCTTTAGCTACTCTTCTAGTGATAATAGAGTCTTCATCACGCGCAATCGGAGCAATAATTTCCCCCTCTGACTCCAAATATCCATCTCCTTTAACGAGGGCAAAGTAGCGTTTTTCAATGGACTTCTTCTGCAACTGCTTGTCTAATCGTGCGTGGGCATAGCCGTGCTTGGCGAAGAGCATCAAGCCAGAAGTGTCCCTATCAAGTCTGGTCACAATGTGAACCTGCTGATTTTCATAATTTTGCTTGACATAGTAACCCTTAATAAAATTGGCAATGGTATTAGAGTGATTGACACTAGGAATAGAAGCCACTCCATAGGGTTTATTTAAGACTAGAAAATGGTCATCCTCATAGAGAATATCCAGTGGGCGCTCGATTGCTTCTAGAGTTTCAAAGCCTTCCTCAGCGGGAATGTCAATGGTAACGCGGTCTCCAAGATCCAATAGATAGGTTGCATTTTGTGGTTGGTCATTGACCAGAATAGCTCCACCACGAAATTTAATCTTGGCCAGCAATCCCTTAGAAACCTCGTGCTTTTTTAAGAAGGTCTTAACCTTGACATGTTCATCTGCGATAAATTCAAACCTCATTCGTCCACCTCGCCGATAAAGGCATCCTTAACGCGGTTCCAGAAACTGGTATGGCTAGGAGTCGCGACAAAGTGAATCTTATGATGATCAATTTGATACTCGATTCGCTCGATACTACGAAAAGAATAGACACTATTGTCAACCGAAATGGTGTGGTAATCATTTCTTGTTGGAATGAGTTCAATCTTATCCTTCTTAGGAACAATAATGGAAGAGCCCAGCGTTCGATAGACACGATTATTAAGGCTGGCAATTTCCGTTAATTGCAAAGCTTCAATGGTAGGATGTAAAACAGCACCACCAAGAGACTTGTTATAGGCAGTACTACCAGTCGGTGTCGAAACTGTTAGCCCGTCTCCACGAAAACGTTCAAAGGGAACACCATTGATGACAATATCTGCCACCATGGTTCGATCAGACCTGCGAATGCTGGCTTCGTTGAGGGCACGAAAAATCTTGACCTCTCCATTTCCAAGAAAAACCTTCACATTTAGAACAGGGTAAGAAACCCTTGCTCCGGTATCTAGCTGCAAATTGGTCATTAACTTATCCAACTCAAAATCACGATAATCGGTATAAAAGCCCAGATGTCCTGTATGAAGACCGATAAAGCGTACCTTATCAAGTTGGTCTTCGTACTTATGAAAGGCCGACAAGAGCATGCCATCTCCACCAATGGAAATGACAATGTCCGGACTGCTATCATTGAGTATAAACTGATTTCTCTTCAAACGATCTCGCAATTCATACAAAACCCTTTGACTCTGCGGTTTTCTATTGGCTATCAGATCAATTCGCTTACCTGTATTCTTCATCTGTATCGTCACTATTTCCTACACCGTCATTTAATTTTCTACTCAAAGGATCAAAAAGAGCCTGAGCTTCTTGGATATCATCTCGAATTTTACCCATTTCTTCATCCAACTGATGGGCGATTCTAGCTGTAATTTCCAGTCGCTTCTTAATCTCCTCTGGGAAATCCCCTTGGTACTTGTAGTTGAGAGAATGTTCTATCGTTGCCCAGAAATTCATGGCCAAGGTACGTATTTGAATTTCTGCCAAAATAGTTTTGGCTCCATTGATGGTGTCAACCATATATTCTACTACCACATGATAGGAACGGTAGCCTGATGCTTTTCTATGAGTAATGTAATCTCGCTCCTGTATGATTCGCATATCCTGACGCTTACGCAAAATCTCCACCACTTCTCGGACGTCATCTACAAACTGAACCATCACACGTAAGCCAGCAATATCCTGCAAATCGTGTTCCAAGGTCGCATAAGTAATGCCACGACGAGCCATTTTTTCCTTGATACTTTCAATTGGCTTGACTCGACCGGTCACAAACTCAATCGGAGAATGCTTATTTTGCTTACGATATTGCTTACGAATACCACGTAGTTTAATCTTTAACTCACCAACAGCTTGAATGTAAGGATCTAGAAATTCTTCCCATTCTAAGGTCATATATTCTCCCTTGTTCTCATATTATCCGTCAAAAATATCTTTGATTTTTTCTCCAGATTCATATACAATAAATACAATGCTTATTATACCATAAGTGAAAAACGTTTACAAATAGTTATCATCACTTGTAAATAGTTGAGTTTTTACTTATTTTTCGTTAAAATCATTTACACTAATTTCCATCGTTTTTTTAAATCGTATTCATCTTCGTATTCATTTTTACAATCATCTTTGCCCGTATAGTTGAGAAGGTTTCAATTTACTTCTAATAGTTTACAAATAGAAAACTGTGATTACTCACGGTCTTTTTTTAAAAAATAAAATAAAAAAACTCCATCAAAACTCTTGACTTTCTCGGTATACCGTGATATAATATAATCAAGATAAGGAAAGGGGGTGATGAAGTTGAACAAAGAAGATTGGCTTAGGTTACTTGAAAAGGCAATAGACAATATTCCTGAAACAGTAACTGCTATCGCAAGTCTAGTGACCGCAATAACGGTCGCAAGGCAAAACAAAAAGCGTAAACCGAAATCCCGCAAAAGAAAAAGGTAAACGCTAAGAGGTTGGGGCGAAAGCCCCTCACACCTCTATTTTATCAAATGGAACGAGGAAATGCAATGGTTAGTGCAATAGCTATTTTTATAATTGCAATTAATGTATACATTTATCTAAAAAACAAAAAGGACAAATAAGATGAGAAAAGTTATTCAAGAATTGTTAGACAGTTCGATGTCTACATCTGCTATTTCGCAAGGCGCTGGAGTTCCATGGACTACCGTTTCTGACCTCAGAAAAGGAAAAACAAGTATGGACAAAATGGCACTTCTCACAGCGGAAAAACTTTATGAATTTGCTACAACTGATAAGCAGTGATTTCGGTCACTGTTTTTTTATTTTTAACAAAACACCGTTTTTGACAATAATACCCTGCCATTACTCCTCCCTATTCTTCAAGAAAACGCTTTTTTGAACAATAGGACTTCTATTTTAGTTTCTAATTGTTCAAAATGCCTGTTTTTGCAAAATAAAAAACCGCAAGCCTGAGCCTGCGGTTGGTGTAATCTATTTTGAAATTTTTAAACAAAAAAGGAGCATTTAAGCTCCCTCCTTTGAAATAACGGACACTTGGCTGGTCGGTGTACCCAGCATCTCAGATACCTTTTTCAAGGTGCGGCAGGAACCTTTCTGCCCTCAAATGTCTTTCGTTAATGTTATTCTAGCACTAACTGCTTTTTTTGTCAAGTTTTCTCAATCTACCAGACTTGATACGACTTTGTAACTTGAAATCTTGCAAGCGATACATGGTCGGAACATAAAAGAAATCGCCACTTTTATGTAACTTTATGGCAACGAGAACATTATCATCAAATCTTTTCACATATTCAAAACTAGCGTCTTTCTCTCGCGGATTGACTCCAACAAAATCTGGATTTCTTAGTATGAGTTCCAAGTCTTCAATATGATGGATCACATCATTATGATGGCGTTTCAACATATGGCTTCTCAAACCTTCTTTGTTGACCTTGATTTCACTTGCTTCAAGAACAATATTAAAAATTTCTTTTACTTCATCGGTAACCTGACCGATTTTTTCGTGATTCATAATTCCCTCCGTTATTTCATAACCATTATATCACATTTTATTTTGTCGTAATTAAGCCATCTGGCTCTACTGTGAACTCTGGCTTGTTTGCCATCGTTCCGTCTGGTTTGAGGTAGTACCAGCCTGTTCCGTCTGCGGACTGGACGAAGGCGTTTGATACCATGGCACCTTCTTTACCGTCTAAGTAGTACCAAGTCTCCTTGTACTTGACCCAACCCATCTTCATGGCACCCTCTGTGTCAAAATAATACCACTTGTCAGCGATTTTCTTCCAGCCTGTAGCCATTTCACCTGACTGGTCAAACCAGTACCAGTTGCTGTCTGAGTGCTTCTTCCAGCGGTCTGCAAGCATGTAGCATGAGCAGTC
>NZ_VMLD01000040.1:0-512 GCF_013276485.1 Streptococcus sp. 4886
ACAACTTCTACGGAAGTGAGATATGAAAAGGATCCAGAACATACAAGAGGAAGCCAACCTACGACTATTCCAAGCGAAGATGGACTGAAAACAGTTACGACTAGTTATAAAGTTGATTCTAAGACAGGCGATATTACGGTAGCAGATGTTTCAGAGATGGTTACTAAAGCAGCTACACCTATTATCGTTAAGGTTCCGGCTAAGGATAGCGTTGAAACAAAGGCTATTCCAATCGAAACAGAGTATGAAGCAGATCCAACTCTTGTTAAAGGGGAAAAGAAAGATGATCCAACTCGTCCAGGTAAGGTAGGAACTGAAACCATTACGACTACTTATAAAATCGAAGGTGGTAAGGCAGTAGAAGATAAGAAGACCAGTGAAGTAACAACTGCGATGGTTAAGAAAGTTGTTAAAGTTGGAACAAAGCCGACTGAAACAACTGAGCCTACAACTTCTACGGAAGTGAGATATGAAAAGGATCCAGAACATACAAGAGGAAGCCAACCTACGAC
>NZ_VMLD01000040.1:626-882 GCF_013276485.1 Streptococcus sp. 4886
TTGAAACAAAGGCTATTCCAATCGAAACAGAGTATGAAGCAGATCCAACTCTTGTTAAAGGGGAAAAGAAAGATGATCCAACTCGTCCAGGTAAGGTAGGAACTGAAACCATTACGACTACTTATAAAATCGAAGGTGGTAAGGCAGTAGAAGATAAGAAGACCAGTGAAGTAACAACTGCGATGGTTAAGAAAGTTGTTAAAGTTGGAACAAAGCCGACTGAAACAACTGAACTTACAACTTCTACGGAAGTGAG
>NZ_VMLD01000041.1:0-6058 GCF_013276485.1 Streptococcus sp. 4886
AGTAAGTAAGTAAGTAAGTAAATTTGTCTCGATTATGATATAATAATTAAACTAGGTGAACTTTGCTAGTAGGAGAAGCAATATTTTGCCACTAGATATAAACATGAGACTTCCTTTCCAAAATAACATGACAACATTATTAATATTTGCTAAACCTACTAGACAGTTATCCTAGTTTTTTGAATAGAATGAATAGATAAAAGGAGTTACGAATATGACGCCAGAAGAAATGTACCTGACAGAGCGATTAGATGTACAGATAGCTCATTTTTTAAAGAAAAGCGTTCAACATCGTAGACGCTATAAGGTATTAAAAATAACAGAAATTGTGGCAGGTTTCCTCATAGCTGTCTTTTGTGCTATTCCTATGCCAGGTGATCGCTACCGTTTGATTTCGGTTGCCTTGTCCAGTTTAGGCTTGCTGTGTGAAGGGATTCTCAATTTGTATAATGCCAAAGAACACTGGATTTCTTACCAAAAAACTGCGCAACTCCTGGAGAGAGAAAAATTCCTCTATCAATGTCAAACAGAGAAATATGCAGGAAAAACCAAGGCTTTTGCCCTATTTGTCAAGACATGCGAAGGTCTTATCTCAGAGGAAATCAACCAGTGGGAAAGTATCCAGTCAAAAGAAGTGGCAACTAGTGCAGAAGCTCCAGGGCAAAAAGAATAGGAGGTGGAGGAAATGTCTCAATCCAGCTACCTGTCGCCCTTGCTCTGGTTGAAAAAAGAAGCCGACAAGGAAAAGATGAGCGCAACTCAGTGCCAGATATTTTTCTTTTATTATCAACTGTTTGAACTCTTATTTGCTAGAGAAAGCGACTTGAGAGACTTATGTCTGGGAAGGCAAGGTTTTTATTTCTCGCAGTTAGAGAAAGATTTGCTTTCTGGAGTTTCCCAATTTCTAAAAAACTTGGAGGGAAAAGGGACTCTCAAGGCTAACCAAGAAGTATCAGCTCGCAAAGCCCTTTTTCTAGCCTTGACAACTAGCCAATCAGATTGGCAGGAGTTAGCTCCTGTTTTTGATTTTTATCAGACTATCGGGAGGCTTGAACATCCTTCTCTATTGAGTTCTCAGGACAGACAATATCTGATGTGGATTTACCAGTCAGCTTTGGAGAAGGATTATAGTGTCAAGGTAATTGGCGACAAGCATTTTGTATTGAAGAGACAAGATGCTACTAAATTGACAGGGCGCCAAACTCAAACTTTGGAAGCACTGAGTCAATCAGAAGACTTGGTCAATCCTGTCTATGTTACATTAGGAGAAAAGGGGGTGCTCTTGCTTGATTAAGAGAGGAGATGTTGTGGCTCTTTATTTGCCTTTTCCAAGTATTAGTAGCGATTTGGCTGTGAAGAATCATATGTATATTTGTATTGACAACAGCATGACTAAAAACAAAGAGTTGGTTAAAAACCAGACCTTCAAACCAGCTCTCTTGACCAGACGTTTGGTCAAGAACTTTATGATAGAAGAGCCGGATCTAGCTCGTAATCCTTTTACAAGACCAACCTTGATTGACTTAGATAAGGTATTTATGTTGGATAATACGGTCATTCCGACTTCTTATCTAGCCAGACGGCGACGCAATGTCTCAGAAGAATTGTACGAGGAAATTTTGGATCACTTAGTCCAACCACGGCTGATTTCACTAAACAAGTCTGAGTTTATGCAACTCAATCCAGGAACTTATTAGGAGGTAGAAGATGACAAATAAAGCAGTAAATGACTTTATACTAGCTATGGATTATGATAAAAAGAAACTCTTGACCCATCAGGGAGAGAGTATTGAAAATCGTTTCATCAAAGAGGGTAATCAGCTACCCGATGAGTTTGTTGTTATCGAAAGAAAGAAGCGGAGCTTGTCGACAAACACAAGTGATATTTCCGTGACGGCTACCAACGATAGTCGCCTCTATCCTGGAGCGCTTCTCGTAGTGGATGAGACCTTGTTAGAGAACAATCCCACTCTTCTTGCGGTCGATCGTGCTCCGATGACTTATAGTATTGATTTGCCTGGTTTGGCAAGTAGTGATAGCTTTCTCCAAGTAGAAGATCCCAGCAATTCAAGTGTTCGCGGAGCGGTAAACGATTTGTTGGCTAAGTGGCATCAAGATTATGGTCAGGTCAATAATGTCCCAGCTAGAATGCAGTATGAAAAAATCACGGCTCACAGCATGGAACAACTCAAGGTCAAGTTTGGTTCTGACTTTGAAAAGACAGGGAATTCTCTTGATATTGATTTTAATTCTGTCCATTCGGGCGAAAAGCAGATTCAGATTGTTAATTTTAAGCAGATTTATTATACAGTTAGCGTAGATGCTGTTAAAAATCCAGGAGATGTGTTTCAAGATACTGTAACGGTAGAGGATTTGAGGCAGAGAGGAATTTCTGCCGATCGTCCTTTGGTCTATATTTCGAGTGTTGCTTACGGGCGTCAGGTTTATCTCAAGTTGGAAACTACGAGTAAGAGTGATGAAGTAGAGGCTGCTTTTGAAGCTTTGATAAAAGGAGTCAAGGTGGCTCCTCAGACAGAGTGGAAGCAGATTTTGGACAATACAGAAGTGAAGGCAGTTATTTTAGGGGGCGACCCGAGTTCGGGTGCCCGAGTTGTAACAGGCAAGGTGGATATGGTAGAGGACTTGATTCAAGAAGGCAGTCGCTTTACAGCAGATCATCCAGGCTTGCCGATTTCCTATACAACTTCTTTTTTACGGGACAATGTAGTTGCGACCTTTCAAAACAGTACAGACTATGTTGAGACTAAGGTGACAGCTTACAGAAACGGAGATTTACTGCTGGATCATAGTGGTGCCTATGTTGCCCAATATTACATTACTTGGGATGAATTATCCTATGATAATCAAGGTAAGGAAGTCTTGACTCCTAAGGCTTGGGACAGAAATGGGCAGGATTTGACGGCTCACTTTACCACTAGTATTCCTTTAAAAGGGAATGTTCGCAATCTCTCTGTCAAAATTAGAGAGTGTACCGGACTTGCCTGGGAATGGTGGCGTACGGTTTATGAAAAAACCGATTTGCCACTAGTGCGTAAGCGGACGATTTCTATTTGGGGAACGACTCTTTATCCTCAGGTAGAGGATAAGGTAGAAAATGATTAGGAGAGAAGAATGTTTGCGACAAAAAGAGTGAATGGCGATTTGTTTTCAGGACTTATCACAGATGTGGATGAGGAAATCATGAATAGCGATCAAAATCGCCTTGATATTGATACTATTGTCATCCACCATAATGGTGGGCTGAGTGATGAGGGGGCTAGAAGTACTTGGTATGTCTCTACAGGTCATGGCACATCTGCTCACTATCAGGTGACTCCTGATAAGATATGGGGGTGTGTTGGTGAAGAGAGCGTTGCCTATCATGCTGGCAACTATGAAGTCAATCAGCGTTCGATTGGTATTGAACACTTAAATAACCGTGGGGAACCTGACTGGACTATTGCAGAGGAAACCTACTGGAACTCAGCACGTTTGATTGCAGATATTTGTAATCGTTATAATTTACCAATCAATCGTGAGACCATCCATCCTCATCAAGAATTTACAGCTACAGATTGCCCTGGTGGGATTGATCTCAATCGGCTCATCCGGATGGCAGCTGAGATTCTTGCTGGAGATAGTTTCCAAGTTTCAAAAGAGGAACAGCCTCGAGATGGGGATGGACAGCGCCTAGTGCGTGTGGTGGATGATGACCTCTACATCCGAACAGGCCCAGGTCTGGCTTATCCTGACAAAGGTTTTTGTCCTCTTGGGACTTTTACCATCATGCAGGTAGAAGAAGCAGATGGCTATACTTGGGGTTTGTTGAAGTCAGGTAGGGGCTGGATCGCACTAGACTATACAGAAGAAATCAAATAGAAAAAGGAAGGAAGAAAGAATGAAACAAAAATATGAAGGAAACCACAAAGGGGAGAAGGTTTTTCGTTATTCGATAAGGAAGTACCACTTCGGTGCTGCTAGCGTTGCCGTTGCGGCGCTGATGTTTTTTGCCAATGGGACAGTACAGGCACAAACACCTGACATTTCCCCAGCGACAGAGAGCGGAATGACTAGAACCAGCGCCCTTGTAAGCGATTCCTCGGGGGGGGGTATCTAAAGAACTAAGTGAAGAAAGTCCTGATACAGCCCCTAGTCAGCCTGAACAATCTAAGCAAGGTAATCGAGAAAACCAAGAAGTTTCAAATGAAAACAAGTCTCTAGTAAAAGATAGCGAAGAAGGCAAGAAAGAGAACCAAGCAGAGGCAAGCCGTCCTACTGTAGATAAGTCACTTGCCGAGTCGGCACAAACCAGTCTGCAAGCTCTACTTGCCAATCTGACACTGGACTCAATGAAAGAACTTCACGCTCGTGTAGAAGCAGGTCTAGCACAAGCTAAAGCTGTTCTTGAAAATCCAAACTCCAGTCAAGAAGAGGTCAATGCCCAAGTTCAAGCCATGAAAACCTTGACTGAGGAGGTCAACAAGGCTTTGGCAGGTGGACTCACATCCCCAGCTCAGCTTGGAGAAGGAAGTGGTGCGACTCAGAGTGAACCAAGTCCGACTCCTAAACGAGGGCGAGGTCGTAGGGGGCAACTAACCCCTCCTGCCACGCCGGCACCAGCAGAAAATCAAGAAGCCAAGGAGACGGAGGAGGAAGCTACAGACTACACAAATGGTCAGGGTAGCTATCCTTTATCGGACAAAATCCATAAACTCCTCCAAGAACTGAAGACCAGCACTGAAAATCCAGAACAGATCCAAAAACTGAAAGAGGCTTACGATAAACTCAATGAAGCATTACAGACGAAAGAAGATGGACTTGTCAATCAGGATGTCTTTAATGCTGCACTTGAGGAGTATAAAAAGGCAACCCAATTAAAGAATGGTGTGGAAAAAGGTATCAGCGATAGTCCTAAATCTAGGAAAGCGAGAGCAAGCTCATCTCTGAGAGTTGGAAAAGTTAGACCTGGTAGAGATGAGTATTCCAACTATCCTGAGGATACTATTGGAGACTACAAACTCCAAGGTTATGGTGTAAGCTTTAAGGCGATGTCAGATGGGAAAACGATTCGAGAAATTAGCATTACAGGAATTGAGGGTTTAAATCTAACTGTATCCAAATCTGGCGAAGGAACTTCTGTAGCTCGTCTGAAACTAACAGGAGACATTCCTAGAACCGAGTTCGGTGTCAGAAAATATACAGTTAAGGCTGTGGATAGTTCGGGACATGAACAAATATATCAGGGAGTCTTCCGTTTTCCTGTTCCAAAAGCTAGTTTTATTACAACAAATAAGCAACTTGAGGGCAAGGCAGGAACTATTCCTCAGGACCCAACTTACCAGGATGTAACTAAGTATATTCAAGCTAAGCTTCCTGGTCCAGTAAATCAAAAAAATGTACCAGACGGAGCCGAATTACGTGTCTATCTAGTGAGAGGAGGAAGAAATTACGATGGATACGATGTGCAAATCCCACATGCAAGAGGATTTACGAAGATTGCAGATGGACTCCCAAATAGTCAAGGAGTGGTAACTTTTACTCCTGATAGATTCAAAAAATACGGTGTAGATAAATTAGGAACAGATGAGCTTAAACTAGTGGCTATGATTGTACGCTCAGGTACGGATACACCACTAGATGGAGAGGGAGCTATATCGTTGCTGTCTGATACTGGTATCCGTGCGACAGTTGATAAGAGCAATCTCTCTACCAAGACTCAAGAGCTAGAAACCGAGTTGAATAAACCAGTTTCTCTCGACGGTAAGACTGAAGACAGTAAACGAGCTTATGAGCAAGCCAAAGAGGCTGCAAAACGAGCAGTTGCCAAAGCGAAGGAAGTTCAACAAGACGGCACAGCGACTGAAGACAAGGTAAGGGAAGCAGAAAGCGGCTTAGCTCAAGCTAAGACAGGGCTTGAAACTGCCAAGAATGGCTTGAGAAATGTTGATAAGAGCAATCTCTCTACCAAGACTCAAGAGCTAGAAACCGAGTTGAATAAACCAGTTTCTCTCGACGGTAAGACTGAAGACAGTAAACGAGCTTATGAGCAAGCCAAAGA
>NZ_VMLD01000042.1:0-15469 GCF_013276485.1 Streptococcus sp. 4886
TGTAAAAGTAGACGGATTCTAATTTAACCTAGAGAACATGATCCTAAGTGAAAAAATCACTTGGGATTTTTTGAATCAAGAAAATAGTTCTCTAGGAAACTTTTTCTTGACATCTTTTCTGAAAATGGTAAAATAGTTCTCATGGGAACTTATTTAGTTCCTAGGGAACTAAATGTGATGGTTAGAAAGGAGTTAGTATGGATAAACCGATGTTAGTCTTTAAGCGTTTTGGTCATCAGATTCATCTCATGGTGCAAAAGGAAGCCAAACGTTGTGGTATTGAATTTATGGGTGGACCGCAAGGTCAGGTTGTGCGTTTTTTGGATAATCGTGAGAAAAACCAAGACTTGGTCTTGATTAAAGATATAGAGCAGGAACTCAATATTACCAAGTCTGTTGCTAGTAATTTGGTCAAGCGTATGGTGCAAAATGGTTTGGTGGAATTGGAGGCGAGTCCTAGCGATAAGCGGGCAAAATTTGTTCGTTTGACGAACAAAGCACGTTCTCAGATGCAACAGGTTAAGGCTTTTTTTGAACGAATAGACAAGCAGTTGATGGAAGATATTGATGAAGATGAATTACTGATTTTTGAGAAAGTTCTCGGTCAACTACAGGACAATATCAAGGGAATAGGAGGAGAGAATGAAGAAATTAGCCAAAAGAATTAGTAGAAAAGAATGGGGGATGATTTTACTAGCCATTCTCTTTACTTGCTTTTCGGTCTATCTGGAGTTGGAAGTGCCGACCTATATCTCGAAAATTACGGATTTGCTAGGTAGTCAAGGAACTAATTTAGATGAGTTGTGGCAGCCGGCAAGCATGATGGTGGGAATGTCCTTTCTTGCCTTCTTGTCCGTAGTTGCAGTTGGATTTTTTGCATCCCGAGTGGCGGCTTCTTATACTAGTAGGCTGAGAAGTGATATTTTTAACCGAGTTTTGGATTACTCGCAGACAGAGATTAAGAAATTCTCTATTCCCAGTCTTTTAACTCGTACCACCAATGATATTACTCAAGTTCAGATGTTGATTACCATGGGCTTGCAAGTGGTAACGCGTGGTCCAATTATGGCTATCTGGGCTATTGGGAAGATTTTAGGCCATTCAGAATACTGGCTCTGGGCCGTACTTGTGGCAGTGATTGTCAACGTCCTGATGACGACTGTTTTGATGACGCTAGCCTTTCCAAAACAGTCCTTGATTCAGGGGCTGACAGATAAATTGAACAGTATCACTCGTGAGAGTTTAACAGGTATTCGTGTCGTTCGCGCCTACAATGCTGAAGAATACCAAAATGAAAAATTTGCAGCAGCAAATGATGAATTGACACGCTTGAATTTGTTTGTCAACCGTCTTATGGCTATTTTGAACCCTATCATGATGGGGATTTCAAGTGGTTTGAGTGTGGCGATTTACTGGATTGGGGCCTATGTGATTAACGACGCTGCTCCGATAGCGCGTCTGCCTCTCTTTAGTGACATGATTGTTTTCATGTCTTATGCCATGCAGGTTGTCATGGGCTTCCTTCTCATGGGAGCACTCTTCATCGTTCTTCCTCGCACCATGGTCTCTGCTAAGCGGATCAACCAGGTTTTAGATCTGCATTCTTCTATTCAAAACCCTGCTCAAGTGCGGATGGCTGATGAAAACCTCAAAGGTCAGGTCGAGTTTAAGGATGTGACCTTCCGCTATGCGGCAAATTCGGAGGCGGTTATTGAGAATGTTAGCTTTAGAGCAGAAGCTGGTCAAACAGTGGCCTTTATTGGGTCAACAGGTTCTGGTAAATCAACTCTGGTCAATCTGATTCCACGTTTCTACGACGTATCAGCAGGAGAGATTCTTGTAGACGGTGTCAATGTTCAAGACTATGCCTTAGAAGATTTGCGCAACAAGGTTGGTTATATTCCACAAAAAGCTGTTCTCTTTTCAGGTGATGTCAAGGCTAATCTAGACTTTGGACAGAGTCAAGAAACACCACTTAGTGAGAAAGCTATGTGGCAAGCCTTGGAATTGGCCCAGTCTAAGAACTTTATCGAAGACAAGGAAGCGGGCTTAGAGTCAGAAGTGGCCCAAGGAGGAACCAACTTCTCAGGTGGTCAAAGACAGCGTCTGGCCATTGCGCGTGCCTTAGCTCGGAAGCCAGAAATCCTCATCTTTGATGACTCCTTCTCAGCCTTGGACTACAAGACAGACAGTGTCCTACGCCAAGAGCTAGCAGAGAAAACCAAGTCTATGACCAAGCTTATCGTCGCACAGCGTATTTCAACGATTATGGATGCTGATTTGATTTTGGTCTTGGATCAAGGAAAAGTCGTGGGACAAGGCACCCACAAGGAACTTCTAGCTAATAACGAAGTTTACCAAGAAATTGCCTATTCACAACTATCGAAGGAGGAATTGGAACATGGAAAATAAGAAAATGTCTCTTTGGAAACAGAGTAAACCCTATCTTGCAGGCCTCCAGTTTGCCCTTTTGATTGCCTTTCTAGCAACAATCGTATCCAATATCATTACTGTATATGGGCCAACCCGCATTAAGGAAATGACCAATATCATTGCAAATGGTCTGGGAACTAGTGTGGATGTCGCGGCGGTTGCAGCTATTGGTGGTTTTTTGGCCGTGATTTATGTGATCGGACTTCTATCAAATTATTTGCAGGCCTTTCTGTTTACAACAGCTATTCAACGTTTTTCAGAGCGTTTGAGAAGAGCGATTGCAGAGAAAATCAATCGCCTACCATTGGGGTATTTTGATGGACATTCTCAAGGAGATACCTTGTCTCGTGTAACCAATGACGTTGACACTGCAGCCCAGTCCCTTAATCAAAGTCTGGGAACAGTTCTTTCATCCACTTTACTGGTCGTGGCAGTCTTGGTAACCATGTTTGGGATGAACTGGATTTTAGCCTTGGTAACGGTTGTTTCAACCCTTATTGGATTTGCATTTGTATCCGTCTTTATGGGCAAATCCCAGGGATTTTTTAAGAGTCAGCAACAAGATTTGGCAGCTGTCAATGGCTATGTGGAGGAAATGTACTCTGGCCATAATGTGGTGACCAGTTACAATGCTATCGAGAATACGAAAGAAGAGTTTGCGAAATTAAACCATCGTCTGTATGACAGTATCTGGAAATCTCAATTTATTTCAGGGATTATGATGCCGATTATGATGTTTATTGGGAACTTTAGCTATGCCTTGGTGATTATCGTTGGTGCAGCCTTGGCTCTGAATGGGCACATCAGTATCGGGATTATCGTTGCCTTTATGGCCTACGTTCGTATCTTTTCTCAGCCTCTTTCACAAATTGCCCAAGGGATTACTAGTCTTCAGCAGGCTAGTGCAGCCATGGGACGTGTCTTCGAATTCCTAGCTGAAGAGGAGATGGAAGATGAATCCCATAAAGCAAGACAATTGAGCGATATGAAAGGTCAAGTAGTCTTTGATCGAGTCTCCTTTGGTTATACACCAGAGCGAACCATTATCCATGACTTTTCTGCGACTGCTCATGCAGGTCAAAAGGTTGCCATTGTCGGACCGACCGGAGCTGGGAAGACAACCATTGTCAATCTTTTGATGAAGTTTTATGAGATTGATAAGGGAAGTATCCGCATTGATGGTGTGGATACCAAGGAGATGAAGCGTTCGGAAGTACATGATGCCTTTTCAATGGTCTTGCAGGACACTTGGCTCTTTGAAGGGACTATCCGAGACAATCTTATCTATAACCAAAAGGGTATTAGTGATGAGCGCGTGATCGAAGCCAGCAAGGCTGTAGGGATTCACCACTTTATCATGACTCTACCAGATGGTTACGATACAGTCTTGGACGACACGGTAACCTTGTCTGTCGGGCAAAAACAACTCTTGACCATTGCTCGTGCTTTGCTGAAAGATGCGCCACTCCTAATCCTAGATGAAGCAACTTCTTCTGTTGATACCCGTACAGAGGAATTGATTCAGAAAGCCATGGACCGTTTGATGGAAGGCAGAACTTCCTTTGTCATCGCCCACCGCTTGTCTACTATCCGAAATGCTGATCTTATTCTAGTCATGAAAGATGGCAATATCATCGAGCAAGGAAATCATGATGAGCTAATGGCACAAGCTGGTTTCTACGCTGACCTCTACAACAGTCAATTTACAGAAGACGAAGTAGAAGAATAAACCCAAAGAAGGCTTGACGGCCTTCTTTTTCTGCACTATACTAGAAGACAAGTGCTTCCCTATAAGCAAAATTTGAGTAAGTGATGAGAAAATATATGAAGAATTATCAAGAATGGTATGACCACATTGCTGGTAAGATTGAAAATAAGCCCTTTCTTCTGAGATTGTTAAGAGCTTTCAATCGGTTCATGACGGTAGTTATGCCTATGATTTATCTAACCTTGTTAGCAACTACCTATCTCCAAGAAGGACTTGGGAAAAAGATATGGATCTACTTGTTTGTTCCTGCGTCAGGTTTTGTGGTTTTGTCCTTTCTTCGCAAGAAAATCAATGCCCCTAGACCTTATGAGGAATGGGATATTAAACCCTTGCTTGACAGAGATAGTCCTGGTCAGTCTATGCCCAGTCGTCATGTCTTTTCAGCAACCATTATCTCCATGGCTTGCTTGCATGCTAGTCTAACTATGGGGATGATTTGTTTGACATTATCAGCCTTCCTAGGTCTAGTGAGAGTCTTAGGTGGCGTGCATTATCCCAAGGATGTAGTGGTTGGCTATATTTGTGCTCTTGTGTGGGGTGTGCTTTTCTTTCTATTTTGACTTGTATGTTAAGGCGGTCCTAGAACCACTTACGTGCCTAAAGTAACCACTTGCTTTTTTGCTCTTGTTTTCTTATTTTGGCTTTGATATAGTAGAGTCAGAAAGGAGATGGAATGAAGTTACGAATCGAAATTGACAGCAATTTAGAGGAAACTGAAATTGTCATCAAGGCAGCGGCTTTGACAGATGAGATTGCGGATTTACAGCGGCTCTTGCAAGAGTCCAAGTCTCCTCGGTTGATTTTTTACAAGGGGACGGGTGAATATTATCTGGACTTGTCGGAAATTCTTTTCTTTGAAACAGAGGGGAACAAGATTTACGCCCATACCCAGAAAGATGCCTACGAGGTTCGACTTAAACTCTATGAGTTAGAGGCTATCCTTCCTCGCTATTTTAGTCGGGTATCCAAGTCAACGATCGCTAATATTCGGCAAGTCTATTCGGTGGACAAGTCCTTTTCAGGAACGGGCACCATTTCCTTTTATCAAACCCACAAGGAGGTTCATGTCTCACGGCATTACCAATCCCTCCTAAAAGAAAATCTAAGAAACATGAGGTAAGAACATGAAAAAGAAAGCATTTGGTATTGTGTTGCTTATTTTTGCAGCTATAATATTGTTACAAGGAAATTTTGGAATCCCTTCTCTGGGAGGGCAAATTTGGCCCTTGATTGGTATTGTTTTTTTTGCCTACCAATCAGTTGAGGCTTTGCTTCGTCGTCATCTGACATCAGCCTCTTTTACAGCCCTAGTGGCCCTCATGATTGCTAATCATTTTTATGATATTTTACCGATTCCAAATCAGACACTAATCTGGGCAGGAGTTCTAATTGTTCTCGGAGTAAACATGCTGACTCATTCTAACAGAACTTGGAATGGAAAAAAATGGTGGTATGACGGTGAAAAGACCATTCTTACAGATAAGGAAGTCGCTTTTGGGACAGGGACTTTCTACAAGCAAGACCAAGAATTGGTAGAAGACCAAGTTGAAGTTGGTTTTGGGAATGCCAAGATATATTATGATAATGCAGAGATGTTAGGTGATTTTGCTACTCTGGATATCGAAGTTGGTTTTGGCAATGCAGTTATCTATGTTCCCCAACATTGGAGAGTTGATTTGAAGGTGGAAACTTTCTGTGGTGTAGCCAAGGCAGATGCCCCTCTAGCCCCAACCAGCAAAACCTTGATTATCCGTGGGGATGTGGCTTTTGGGAAGTTGGGTATTGTCTACGTTAAATAAAAAATCTTCACTTCAACCATCAAAATAGACGTACTAAGAGTAGGAAATTGATGCCTTGCTCTGATTTCAGTTCTATGGTTGTTAGACTTTAAAAAATGAAATGTTGCCTTTCAAAGTTGTATATTTTTCGATATTTTGGCTCTTACGTTTGATGTATCTATGTCCTACAGCGTGGATGATGTAGTGTCAAATGTTTTAAAAAAATGAATGATATTGGACAGTTTTTTGAACCTTTAATTGCTCAGGAGCTATGAAAGCAAGCACTTGGGTTTATGACAAGGGAGAATGGTATTATGTAAGTTCTTCTGGTTCCGTGCTAGCGAATGATTGGGTCAAAGATAATGGCAAGTGGTATTATCTAGCTTCATCAGGTAAGATGCTTCGCAATACCTACACGCTTGATGGCTACTACGTTGGCAACTCAGGTGCTTGGCAATAAGAATAATACTCTTCGAAAATCTCTTCAAACCATGTCAGCTTCATCCACAACCTCAAAACAGTGTTTTGAGCTGACTTCGTCAGTTCTATCTACAACCTCAAAGCAGTGCTTTGAGCAACCTGCGGCTAGCTTCCTAGTTTGCTCTTTGATTTTCATTGAGTATAAGAAGTCCTTTTCCTTAAAGGAAGAGGCTTTTTACTTGTTTTTCTGCTGCTTCCTCATTTGTCCTAAAGCCTTTTTTGTGTTAAAATGAATGGTATGAAAGCTAAAAAAATGTGGATGGCAGGTCTGGCTCTGCTTGGTATTGGGAGCCTTGCCCTTGCTACGAAAAAAGTTGCAGATGACCATAAGCTCATGAAGACTCAGGAAGAGTTGACAGCGATTGTGCGAGACCATTTTTCAGACATGGGGGAAATTGCGACCCTCTATGTTCAAGTCTATGAAAGTAGTCTGGAGAGCTTGGTTGGCGGTGTCATTTTTGAGGATGGCCGTCATTATACCTTTGTCTATGAAAATGAAGACTTAGTCTATGAGGAGGAAGTTTTATGATACAACCAGAAAGTTTAAAAGAATTAGCATCTTTAGTGGAAAAAGATGGCAAGAAGGTCTTTCTTTTTGTAGCAGACTGGTGTGGCGATTGTCGTTATATCTATCCTGCCTTGCCAGAAATTGAGGAGACCAATCCAGAGTTCACCTTTATTCGTGTGGACCGAGACCAGTATATGGATTTGGCCAAACTCTGGGATGTTTACGGAATTCCTAGCCTTGTTGTTCTAGAAAAGGACAAGGAAATCGGTCGTTTTGTTAATCGCGACCGTAAAAGCAAGCAACAAATTAACGACTTTTTAGCAGGACTGAAGTAGGAGAAAAAGGAAACAATGATTTTTACATATAACAAAGAACATGTCGGTGATGTCCTTATGGTCATCATGAAAAACAGCGGAGATGCCAAACTAGATGTGGAACGCAAAGGTAAGGTAGCTCGTGTTTTCCTCAAAGATAATGGGGAAACAGTGGCTTGGAATATTTTTGAAGTTTCAAGTTTATTTGAAATTGCAGAGCGTGGTCAAGTCTTTTTATCAGATGAGCAAGTCGCTCGTTTGAACCAAGAATTACAAACGGAAGGTTTCGCAGAGGAAATTGTTAATGACAAGGAACCTAAGTTTGTTGTCGGTGAAATTGTTGAGATGGTAGCCCATCCAGATAGTGACCACCTCAATATCTGCCAAGTTGCAGTCGCAAGTGATAAGACTGTGCAAATTGTTGCCGGAGCTCCAAATGCGCGTCTTGGATTGAAAACTATTGTAGCTCTTCCTGGAGCTATGATGCCAAAAGGCAACCTCATTTTCCCAGGTGAACTTCGTGGCGAAAAGAGTTTTGGAATGATGTGCAGCCCTCGTGAACTTGCTTTGCCAAATGCTCCGCAAAAACGTGGTATTATTGAATTATCAGAAGACCAAGTTGTCGGAACACCATTCGACCCGGCTAAGCATTGGACTGCTTAGGAAGTTATCAGTATCTGGACCACTAGATAGAAGGAAATAAGATGGCAAAAAATGTAGTGATTACAGGAGCGACATCAGGAATCGGTGAAGCGATTGCGCGTGCTTATCTGGAGCAGGGTGAGAATGTCGTTCTAACTGGACGACGGATAGACAGACTAGAAGCCCTCAAGTCAGAGTTTGCAAAAACTTTTCCTAGTCAAACAGTTTGGACCTTTTCATTAGATGTGACGGATATGACCATGGTCAAGACTGTCTGCTCCGATATTTTGGAAACGATAGGTCAGATTGATATTCTGGTCAACAATGCCGGACTTGCTCTAGGTTTAGCACCCTATCAGGACTATGAAGAGTTGGATATGTTGACCATGCTGGATACCAATGTCAAAGGTTTGATGGCAGTCACTCGCTCTTTCTTGCCAGCAATGGTAAAAGCCAATCAAGGACATATCATCAACATGGGGTCAACCGCAGGAATTTATGCCTATGCAGGTGCAGCAGTTTATTCAGCTACCAAGGCAGCGGTTAAGACCTTTTCAGATGGATTGCGAATTGATACCATCGCAACGGATATCAAGGTGACGACCATTCAGCCTGGAATTGTCGAAACAGATTTTTCGACGGTACGTTTTCACGGTGATAAAGAACGAGCTGCGTCCGTTTACCAAGGAATCGAAGCCTTGCAGGCACAAGATATCGCTGATACAGTTATCTATGTGACCAGTCAACCTCGTCGTGTGCAGATTACAGATATGACCATTATGGCAAATCAACAAGCGACAGGTTTCATGGTTCATAAAAACTAAAAAATTTCCTCGAAAAGTTACAAATTTCTGTAACTTTTTTTGATTTCCTACGAATAGATAAGTAGGAGGAAAAAATATGTATAATAAAGTTATCTTGATCGGACGCTTGACGTCTACACCAGAATTGCACAAAACCAGCAATGACAAGTCAGTAGCGCGAGCAACTATCGCTGTAAATCGTCGTTACAAAGACCAAAATGGTGAACGTGAAGCTGATTTTGTCAATATGGTCCTATGGGGCAGACTAGCAGAAACTTTGGCAAGCTACGCAACCAAAGGTAGTCTCATTTCCGTTGATGGGGAATTGCGTACCCGTCGTTTTGAGAAAAATGGTCAAATGAATTATGTGACCGAAGTACTTGTTACTGGATTCCAACTCTTGGAAAGTCGTGCCCAACGTGCTATGCGTGAAAATAATGCAGGACAGGATTTGGCAGATTTGGTTTTGGAAGAGGAAGAATTGCCATTTTAAACATTGAAAAGTCTGAGTTGCTTTCAGGCTTTTTATCTTGAGAAAGTCAGACTTTTTTCTTGACTATTTCTGACCAAGTGATACAATAGAACTATAAATTAGCACTCAGATATAAAGAGTGCTAATAATATGTAGTTCATCATGGAGGAAAACAGATGTTGAAACCATTAGGAGACCGTGTGGTCTTAAAAGTAGAAGAAAAAGAACAAACTGTTGGAGGTTTTGTCCTTGCGGGTTCAGCTCAAGAAAAAACAAAAACAGCCCAAGTTGTGGCTATTGGACAAGGTGTTCGTACCTTGAACGGTGACTTGGTAGCTCCAAGTGTTAAGCCTGGAGATCGTGTCTTAGTTGAAGCCCACGCAGGTCTTGATGTCAAAGATGGCGATGAAAAGTACATCATCGTAGGCGAAGCTAACATCTTGGCTATCATTGAAGAATAGAAGGAGAAAGTAAGTATGTCAAAAGAAATTAAATTTTCATCTGATGCTCGTTCAGCTATGGTTCGTGGTGTCGATATCCTTGCAGACACTGTTAAAGTAACCTTGGGACCAAAAGGTCGTAATGTCGTTCTTGAAAAATCATTCGGTTCACCATTGATTACCAATGACGGTGTGACTATTGCCAAAGAAATTGAATTAGAAGACCATTTTGAAAATATGGGTGCCAAATTGGTATCAGAAGTAGCTTCAAAAACCAATGATATTGCGGGTGATGGGACTACAACTGCAACTGTTTTGACCCAAGCTATCGTCCGTGAAGGAATCAAAAACGTCACTGCAGGTGCCAATCCAATCGGCATTCGTCGCGGGATTGAAACAGCAGTTGCTGCAGCAGTAGAAGCCTTGAAAAATAATGCCATCCCTGTCGCTAATAAAGAAGCCATCGCTCAGGTTGCTGCTGTATCTTCTCGTTCTGAAAAAGTCGGTGAGTACATTTCTGAAGCCATGGAAAAAGTTGGCAAAGACGGAGTCATCACCATTGAAGAGTCACGTGGTATGGAAACAGAGCTTGAAGTTGTAGAAGGTATGCAGTTTGACCGTGGTTATCTTTCACAGTACATGGTGACAGATAGCGAGAAAATGGTGGCTGACCTTGAAAATCCATATATTTTGATTACTGATAAGAAGATTTCCAATATCCAAGAAATCTTGCCACTCCTAGAAAGTATTCTCCAAAGCAATCGTCCGCTCTTGATTATTGCGGATGATGTAGATGGTGAAGCTCTTCCAACTCTTGTTTTGAACAAGATTCGTGGAACCTTCAACGTAGTAGCAGTTAAGGCTCCTGGTTTTGGTGACCGTCGCAAAGCCATGCTTGAAGATATTGCCATCTTAACAGGCGGAACAGTTATCACTGAAGACCTTGGTCTTGAGTTGAAAGATGCTACAATTGAAGCACTTGGTCAAGCAGCGAGAGTAACTGTGGACAAAGATAGCACTGTTATCGTAGAAGGTGCTGGAAATCCTGAAGCTATTTCCCACCGTGTTGCAGTTATCAAGTCTCAAATTGAAACCACAACTTCTGAATTTGACCGTGAAAAATTGCAAGAACGCTTGGCCAAATTGTCAGGTGGTGTAGCAGTTATAAAGGTCGGAGCCGCAACTGAAACTGAGTTGAAAGAAATGAAACTCCGCATTGAAGATGCCCTCAACGCTACTCGTGCAGCTGTTGAAGAAGGTATCGTTGCAGGTGGTGGAACAGCCCTTGTAAATGTGATTCCAGCCGTGACGAATTTGGAATTAACAGGAGACGAAGCAACAGGCCGCAATATTGTTCTCCGTGCTTTGGAAGAACCTGTTCGTCAAATCGCCCACAATGCAGGATTTGAAGGCTCAATCGTTATCGATCGCTTGAAGAATGCTGAAGTTGGTACAGGCTTCAACGCAGCAACTGGCGAATGGGTCAACATGATTGAAGAGGGAATCATCGACCCAGTTAAAGTGAGCCGTTCAGCCCTACAAAATGCAGCATCTGTAGCCAGCTTGATTTTAACAACAGAAGCAGTCGTAGCTAATAAACCAGAACCAGCAGCTCCGGCTCCAGCAATGGATCCAAGCATGATGGGCGGCATGATGTAAGCTTTCTATAGAAAACACAAAAGGAGGGAATGCCTATTCCTCCTTTTTATGATGTTCATTTCTAAATTGATTTGAGCTCTCCTAACTTATATGATAAAATAAGACTAGAAAAAGGAGAAGAACATGATCGATGTAGAAGAAATTCTGAGCAAGATGAACCCCAATCAGAAGATTAATTATGACCGTGTCATGCAGAAGATGGTACAAGTATGGGAGAAAAATGAGCAGCGGCCAACTATTCTCATGCATGTTTGCTGTGCCCCTTGTAGTACCTATACACTAGAATATTTGACCAAGTATGCAGATGTGACCATCTATTTTGCTAATTCCAATATCCATCCCAAGGCAGAATACCATAAGCGTGCCTATGTCACCAAGAAATTCGTCAGTGATTTCAATGAGCGAACAGGAAATACGGTTCAGTACCTAGAAGCTCCCTACGAACCAAATGAATACCGTAAGTTAGTCAGAGGACTGGAAGAAGAGCCTGAAGGTGGCGACCGTTGCAAGGTTTGCTTTGACTACCGACTGGATAAGACAGCGCAAGTGGCTATGGGTTTGGGCTTTGACTACTTTGGCTCAGCCTTGACCATCAGTCCTCATAAGAATTCTCAAACCATCAACAGCATCGGAATTGATGTGCAAAAAATTTACACAACACACTATCTTCCAAGTGATTTCAAGAAAAATCAAGGCTACAAACGTTCAGTAGAGATGTGTGAAGAGTATGACATCTACCGTCAATGTTATTGTGGATGTGTCTATGCGGCTCAAGCTCAGAATATTGACTTGGTTCAGGTTAAGAAGGACGCTACAGCTTTCTTGCTGGATAAGGATGTTGAAAAAGATTATTCCCATATCAAATTTACAGTTACTAAATTAGATATATAGAGACCAACCCAGTTGAAAAGCTGGGTTTTTCAAATAAAAAAACCAGGGCTTTCACCCTAGTTTGACAACTTTACCGATTCTTTAGTTCTACATAGCGCTTGTACCAAATGTTTACATAGGCTTCTGAGAAAGGACCACGTCCATTGTTAATCCAATCAACAAGAATTTTGACATGTTCTTTTAAAATATAGTCCAAGTCATCAGAATAATTCATTTTGCGTTTGTGACGCTCATACTCCTCAACATCCAAGAGACGTTTTTCTCCATCTGTAAAAATTTTAACATCCAAATCGTAATCAATATATTTCAGTGCTTCTTCATCCAGATAGTAGGGGCTAGCCATATTGCAATAGTAGGAAGTTCCATTATCACGAATCATGGCAATGATATTAAACCAATATTTCTTGTGAAAGTAAACAATAGCCGGTTCTCGAGTGACCCAACGACGACCATCACTTTCGGTAACCAGTGTATGATCGTTGACACCAATAATGGCGTTTTCTGTTGTTTTTAGTACCATGGTGTCCCGCCAAGTTCGGTGGAGACTCCCATCATGCTTATAACTTTGAATTGTAATAAAGTCGCCTTCTTTTGGAAGCTTCATAACTAACCAACTTTCTACAATTTATAAGTTTATCATTTACTATTGTACCATAAAATTATCTAAAATCTGTGAATTTCACTTGGAAATATTAAAGATATTCTCTAAGAGCGCTTGCTATATCCGAAAAATCGTAGCCCTTTCGTGCTAAAACTTGAGTTAAACGCTGCTTCAGTTTGTATCCTTCATACTTTCGAGCATACTTAGCATATTGCTTATCAAGTTCCTTGAAGATGAGTTCCTGAGTCGTTTCTTGGTCAACTTGACTATCCAACTCGTCAAAAGCAACTTTAGCATCAGAGTAAGAGAAGCCCTTGTTGGTCAAGTTCTGTATAATCTTATCTTGCAGGGCACGAGCTGGAAGTTTTCCCTCATATTTTTTCAATAGTTTATTAGCTACACGTTGAGCAACTTCCGAAAAATCAAATTCTTTCAAGTTCTCTTCTATAGTAGATTTTGAAATTCCTTTTTGTGCTAATTTCTGAGTCAATACATAAGGCCCCTTGTCTCCTGAAAGTTGATTGGCATTGATGCTAGCATAAGCGTATTGGCTATCATTGATCCACTTATCTTCTTTAAGATTAGCAATGGCTTGAGAAACTATGTTTTCATCAATATCGTATTTTTTTAGATATTCTCTGACCTCTTTTTCAGTGCGTGCTTTAAAGGATAGGTGGTAGAGGGCTAGATTTTTACCGTAAGAAAATTTGGCAAAGTCTTGAATCTCTTTCAATTCTTCTTCGCTTACCACCTTATCTCTTGATAACATAAAACGAACAATAGTATCTTCAGTAATGTAGCATTTGTCTCCATTATCAAGCTCCATCAGATAGAGTCTTTTTTTCTTTTCAAGTTTTGTGATTTTCATAGTTCTATTATAACTCAAAATGTGATAAGATAGGGGTATGAATCTGAAAGTGAAACAAAAAATACCATTAAAAATCAAGCGCATGGGAATTAATGGTGAGGGAATTGGCTTTTATCAAAAAACTTTAGTCTTTGTACCCGGTGCTCTCAAAGGAGAAGATATCTATTGTCAGATTACTTCTATTAAACGCAACTTTGTTGAAGCAAAATTACTAAAGGTTAACAAGAAGTCTAAATTTCGAGTTGTGCCAGCTTGTACTATTTATAATGAATGCGGAGGCTGCCAGATCATGCACCTGCATTATGATAAGCAGCTGGAGTTCAAGACGGACTTGCTTCATCAAGCGCTGAAAAAATTTGCCCCTGCAGGATATGAAAATTATGAAATCCGCCCGACGATTGGTATGCAGGAACCAAAGTACTACCGTGCTAAGTTACAATTTCAGACTCGAAAATTTAAGAATCAGGTCAAGGCAGGTCTGTATGCACAAAACTCTCATTATTTGGTAGAGTTGAAAGAGTGCCTAGTACAAGATAAGGAAACTCAAGTGATTGCTAATCGTCTAGCAGAATTACTTACTTTTCACCAGATTCCAATCACGGATGAGAGAAAAGTTCTAGGTGTTAGAACTATAATGGTCCGACGAGCAAGAAAGACTGGACAGGTTCAGATTATTATTGTTACAAATCGTCAGCTTAATTTAACCCAACTGGTAAAAGAGTTGGTTAAAGATTTTCCAGAAGTTGTGACAGTAGCTGTGAATACAAATACAGCTAAAACCAGTGAGATTTATGGTGAAAAGACAGAGATTATCTGGGGACAAGAGAGTATTCAAGAAGGTGTACTCGATTATGAATTTTCACTATCCCCTCGAGCTTTCTATCAACTAAATCCTGAGCAAACAGAAGTCCTCTATAGCGAAGCAGTAAAAGCGCTGGATGTTGATAAAGAAGACCATTTGATTGACGCTTATTGTGGAGTTGGAACGATTGGGTTTGCCTTTGCAAAGAAAGTTAAAACACTCAGAGGTATGGATATTATTCCAGAAGCTATTGAAGATGCTAAGCGAAATGCTAAAAGAATGGGGTTCGACAATACTCATTATGAAGCTGGAACAGCAGAAGAGATTATTCCTCGCTGGTACAAGGAAGGATACCGGGCAGATGCACTGATTGTGGATCCACCACGTACAGGTCTGGACGATAAGTTATTAGATACTATTCTTACTTATGTACCAGAAAAAATGGTCTATATTTCTTGTAATGTTTCGACTTTGGCTCGTGATTTGGTACGCTTAGTAGAAGTCTACAATGTCCATTATATCCAGTCAGTTGATATGTTCCCACATACAGCTCGAACTGAAGCTGTTGTAAAATTAATAAAAAAAGTTTAAAAAAGGTGTTGACAAAGTTTGAAAAGTCGGTATAATAGTAAGAGTTGAAAATAACAACTCTGGTCCGTTGGTCAAGGGGTTAAGACACCGCCTTTTCACGGCGGTAACACGGGTTCGAATCCCGTACGGACTATGGTATGTTACGGTTGAAACACTTGATGAAAAAAAGTTTCAAAAAAACTTAAAAAAGTTTCAAAAAAGTGTTGACAAGCGAAAGCGACTGTGATATACTAATATAGTTGTCGCTTGAGAGAAGCAAGTGACAAAGACCTTTGAAAACTGAACAAGACGAACCAATGTGCAGGGCACTACAACTAAGGTTGTAGTACTGAACAATGAAAAAACAATAAATCTGTCAGTGACAGAAATGAGTGAGAACTCAAACTTTTAATGAGAGTTTGATCCTGGCTCAGGACGAA
>NZ_VMLD01000043.1:0-679 GCF_013276485.1 Streptococcus sp. 4886
CTACCAAGCTGAGCTACTTCCCGAGTTAAAAAGAAAAATGCACCCTAGAGGAGTCGAACCTCTAACCGCCTGATTCGTAGTCAGGTACTCTATCCAGTTGAGCTAAGGGTGCTCCATATTATGCCGAGGACCGGAATCGAACCGGTACGATCGTTACCAATCGCAGGATTTTAAGTCCTGTGCGTCTGCCAGTTCCGCCACCCCGGCCTCTCTAAGCGAACGACGGGATTCGAACCCGCGACCCCCACCTTGGCAAGGTGGTGTTCTACCACTGAACTACGTTCGCACTGTTTTCTTCTATCTAAAAATGCCGGCTACATGACTTGAACACGCGACCCTCTGATTACAAATCAGATGCTCTACCAACTGAGCTAAGCCGGCTCATTTATTATATCTTAATGCGGGTTAAGGGACTTGAACCCCCACGCCGTTAAGCGCCAGATCCTAAATCTGGTGCGTCTGCCAATTCCGCCAAACCCGCATATATGACCCGTACTGGGCTCGAACCAGTGACCCATTGATTAAAAGTCAATTGCTCTACCAACTGAGCTAACGAGTCTAAAATAACTTGCGTTACCTTAAACGGTCCCGACGGGAATCGAACCCGCGATCTTCGCCGTGACAGGGCGACGTGATAACCGCTACACTACGGGACCTTTGGGAGTTAACGGGATCGAAC
>NZ_VMLD01000044.1:0-368 GCF_013276485.1 Streptococcus sp. 4886
CGTCGAAGGTTATACCAAAAAAACTCCGAACGCGACACAATAAAGGTGTTCAAGCTAATTGTAAAGCGAAAGGAGAAAAATATGGCACAAAAGGCTCATAGTTTATCGCACACAAAGTGGCATTGTAAGTATCACATTGTGTTCACCCCTAAGTATAGACGAAAAGTTATCTATAATCAATATCGAAGTAGTTTAGGCGAAATATTTCATCGCTTGTGTAGTTATAAAGGAGTTGAAATTATCGAGGGTCACTTAATGCCAGACCATGTACACATGTTAGTAAGTATTCCACCAAGGATAAGTGTTTCGAGTTTCATGGGTTATTTAAAAGGAAAAAGTGCACTCATGATGTTTGACAAACACGCCAA
>NZ_VMLD01000045.1:0-380 GCF_013276485.1 Streptococcus sp. 4886
TGGACGGTAACAAGCGGTGATACGAGTCTATTAGATAACGGTAAGTTACGCTTGAAACCATCAAGCTACACAGCTGGTCAAGCTGTAAGTGTCAGCGCAACCAAGGGAAGTGGTGACACAACCAGTCAGGCATCAAGTGCAAGTATCACTCCGACAGCACATACAGTGACCATCACCGACATCACCAAGGTGAAAGGTGAAACAGTAGAGGCGACAGACCTCACAGGTGCTGTAACAGCGACAGGAAAAGATCACGTGGAAGCGGTAGGCGCAGTTCCTACAGATTTAGGTAAACACCAAATCACAGCTAAACTTGTCTATGGAGATCAGAGCGAAGAAGCGATTGAGATTCCATACACTGTCAAACCAAGCACCCCAAG
>NZ_VMLD01000046.1:0-694 GCF_013276485.1 Streptococcus sp. 4886
CAACTGGTTGTCGCCATCAATAGCATCTTTCTTAGCTTTCGCTTTGGCATCAATGTCATCTTTGGCTCTTTGTTTCACAGTTGCTTTATGAGGCTCACCCACCTTAGCAAGTCCATTGTCCTTAGCACTTGTGACGTCTGCGTCAGTCGTCGCATTGTCAATAGCTTCTTTGGCTTTGTCCGCTGCATCTTTCACTGCCTTCTTAGCTTCTCTACGCTCATCGTCCGTCATGTCTTTATTCTGGTCGATGGCTTTGTTGGCTTCTTCAACTTTGGCATCAATTTCTGCCTTAGCATTTGGTTTTGAATGTGGCGTTGTGTCAACATTGTTAATGTTGGTAGCAGCATCGTTTTGAGCTTTAGTGACGCCGTCGTTCGTAGTTGCTGCATCTACCGCTTGTTTAGCTTTTCCTGCTTCTGCATCTACTTTATCTTTGGCGGCTTTCTTCTCTTCATTTGTCAACTGGTTGTCGCCATCAATAGCATCTTTCTTAGCTTTCGCTTTGGCATCAATGTCATCTTTGGCTCTTTGTTTCACAGTTGCTTTATGAGGCTCACCCACCTTAGCAAGTCCATTGTCCTTAGCACTTGTGACGTCTGCGTCAGTCGTCGCATTGTCAATAGCTTCTTTGGCTTTGTCCGCTGCATCTTTCACTGCCTTCTTAGCTTCTCTACGCTCATCGTCCTGCATGTCT
>NZ_VMLD01000005.1:0-61078 GCF_013276485.1 Streptococcus sp. 4886
CCGCTTTCGGCTGTGCATTGTGTTCAACAGTTGTTTCCGTAGCGGTTGGAGTAGCTCCTGCACTTTGTGGAGTGACATTGACAACTACATCTACTTCGTCCGTTGATGTGTCTGGATAAGTTACGATAACTTTTCCTTTCTTCGCTCCATGTGTGCCTGTATCTGGTGTCGCATCTGGCTTCCATGCATAACTTGTTCCTGCTGGCAAGGCGTCCTTGTTACCTATGCTATCTTCCGCTTTCGGCTGTGCATTGTGTTCAACAGTTGTTTCCGTAGCGGTTGGAGTATAATCATCTCTCTGTTTTCTCACTTCAACATAAAGAGTCAACTCATTACTTTCTCTTCCTTGGCTATCAGTAGTTTTTAAAGTAACTGTGTAAATGCCAGGAGCTGTTGCTTTTCCTGGTGTTTCTGTTAAACCAGATACGATTTCTATTGTTGATGAGCCGTATGGTTTATTATTCGCATCTGTCGCATTATCTTCTGCATCTGTTACTGTCACTAAATCTTTTAGTAAATCCGCTGTTAATGTCGTACCTGACTCATAAACTTTTCGATTAGCTTCAGTAGTTCCTTCTGTTCCTCTATGTGCTAGAACAGGCGCTGTATTCGTAACATTAGCGACTTTCCAGTTTCCAGCAGCCGTTGGGTCTTGTCCTGCTTCTGGTTGATATTCTACACGCAAACCTAGTCCTTTGCCGTAGGTTGCTGTATTATCCCCGTTAGCAGCTTCTTCTCTAATGTGAAGTTTCTTACCGTTACTTTCTTCATTAAGAGGAATAGTAATAATACTTTCTGCTGGATTAGTAGCGCTTGGAGTAGCTGTAATTGTTCCGACATATCCAGAAGCATCTGTCACCGTTGTATTATCAGCACGAGTTGCATCTGTGTGCCAAGTACCATCTGCGCCACGTACAAGAGTGATACTATTTGGTTTATCTCCTGTTTCCACACTGTTATGGAATCGTAATTCAACTCGTTTGGCATCATGTGGCACTGTAATATCAATATGCTTGCTACCAGCAATTGCAGGTGATACAGAATAAGCACCCATTGCAACTTCTTTTTCATCACTTGTAGTAGAGATTGTCATACCTGCAACCTTATTCTCTACTGTAATACCTGATGGTTTGGCAGTTTCTCCATTTTTAGCAACTGATTGGCGAAGTTTTACAGTGTCTGGAAGTTTAGCTGTCCATTTATCTCCGGTGATTGTCACTTCTCCAGTACGTGCACTTGATAAGACTGTATTATTCTCATCATTCAAATGGACTTCGACTACTTTATTAGGGGCGTCAAATCCACCTAATGTACCGCTTAGTGTACGACTTGTTGAAGTCACTGTTGCAGTATCAAAGGTTGGTTTTTGAGGAGTGACTTGTTCACTGTTGCTATTATTAGAAACTAAAGAATAAGCAGTTGGGACTTGGCTTGTTCCAGTATCCGTTTTTTCTGTTTTTTGATAAGTTCCTGAAACAACCACATTAGCTGTTAATCGTTGACCTAAATCTACCGTTCTCTTGTAATCATTTACAGTAAACGTTGTACTTCCTGTTCCATCTGCTACAGTTTTTTCTGCGACTACATTACCATCTGCATCTTTCAACTGTACTTTTACAGTTGAGCCTGTTGTCAACTGTGCAGTTGTTGGAAGATTGCTCACTGTAATCTCAGGTTTAGTTCCTGCCTTACCTTGGAATTGATTTGCAGTTAGTCTTGGTGCTTGTGGTTTGACAGTTAGAGTGACTTTAATGTCTTGATGCGTGTATAGATAACTACCATCACCGCGTAATTTAGCAACTTCCGACGTGTAATAAACATTAACATTTTCTTCACGCATTCCTATTGTAGTTTGAACTTTAGAAACTGGATTTGCAGAACTACTATATCCATTCCCCCAAGCTATCGCAGTTCTAGGTGGATTAGGTAATTTAGGATCGCTTAATTTAACATAATCACTAGCACTTGTTTTCTCAAATGGACTACCAACTATTGTTTCTACAGAATCCTTTCCATCCTCATACTTCGGTTCATTTCCATAAGTCTTGAACGTAACTGTTTTCTCAACAGTTCCTGCTCCATTTGGATAAGCTACAACGATAGTTTTAGTCGTTGTACCTGCTGTTGTGCTTGGGCTAGCTGGATTTCCATCTTTAAATGTAATAGCTGTACCATCTGGTTTATTTCCGCCTTCAAATTCTACATAAAAGTCCGGTTTAACAGTTGTTGTTCTTCCACCAGTTCCCGTTACAGCAGACGTCAATGGTTGTCCAACTATTTCATGGTATTCTGTCACTTCTTTGCCGTCTACCTTACGAAGTGTCACAGTTGGATATACCGTCACCGGAACATCTACTTCTGTCGAAGTATAACCATTCGCACTAACCATCACAGTTTTAGTCGTATTCCCCACTGCCGCTGTTGTTGGTTTGTTGCCATCTTTCCATGTTGCAGTTAAAGTAACCCCTTTAGGCATTTCCACAAAGTTACTTGGAGTGTCTACATTGTCGATTGTTCCGTCTTTAATCGCATAAATCGGCTTAGCTTTCACAGCAGCTATAGAGATTATTTTCTCAGCTTTATTCCCATTCTTATCTAGGACTCTTACTGTAACATCATGTTTAGCGGCTGAACTTAGTGTTCCTTTTATTGATTTTGTTGCTGAATCATAAGTTAGACCAGTTGCTCCTGTTGGTAAAGTAACCTTGATATTTGAATCGTCTACACCTACACCATCGTCTGATAACCCAAGAGAAAAATCAAATGTTTTTCCAACACCTACAAGCGTATTGTTTAAACCGATAGTTGGCTTATCTTGTTCGCCATTATTAGCATCCGCTTGATTACGATTACTTAAAACATCTTGTGCTGAATCAGTTGAACTCACACTTGTTCTATCTTTAACGATATAATCTTTCAGTGTAATTGCACCTGTATCACCATTTATAGTAACGCCAACTTTATCACCTTTTGTAATCGTCCATTTATTGTTAGCTCCCTTACTAGCAACAATCCTTGTAGCTGTATGCGTAGTTTTTGCGACATTTCCATTATCTTCTAATCGATTTGTGTCCGCTGGAGTGTACATCACTTCCACTTTATTGACATTGGTTTCATTCGCTGGAGTTACTGTAACATCACCGTTAGTTGCTGGAGTTACCGTTGGAGCTGTTGGCTTAACCTTAACCGTCACATCAATTGTCTTAGAAGATCTTACTTGAGTTGCGGCTGGTTGTGCATCATTACCTGATTGAGATACTGGTAACGTTACTCTTACTTTATAAGTTCTTACTCCCGGTGTATTTGTATCTGGAGTGCCTACCCATTCGTAAGTTGTTCCAGATGGTAAATCTTCCGAACCATCAACTTTTTTGACTGCAGCCTCAGCTTGATTAACAGTTAGAGCCGCTCCTTTATCCACTGTAACTCCATTACTATCAGTAATATCAAACACTTTATGAACAACTTGCTCTGTATATTCTAGATTACCTGTTGTTGGACTATTTGTAAAACGACCATAGTTATACTTACCACCAAATTCATAATTCGTCGTTCCAACTGAATCATTTGCAAGAGCTGCTGTGAATCCATCTCCAGGTTTTGTTGCTTTATCACTTCCTTTATAAATCCAAGTCATTCCATCAGGAATAGTTCCTCCATTATGATAATATACAGATGAATCTCCACTACGTGCTGTATCTGGATTTTTAAAATCATAAAGCGTACGAGCAATTGGGAATGTATTTAAAACTTTATAAGTTAAAGTAACTTTTTGAGTTCTATTTTCTCCGAAATTAACAGTCGCTTCTACCGTTTTTGTCTCTTCTTTTCCATTTCTTATACTGTTAGTTTCGAGAGCTGCTGTGACAGTTGCACCTTGTGGTAAATCTTGAAGCGTATTACCCTCTCGAACTTGAATAAATGTCTTCAAGTCACCTGTAGAAATACTTTCCCCACGTACAACATTAATTGTTTGACGCGCAACTAAGTTATATCCAACTCTAAAGAATCCAAGACTTGCACCATCACTGTTATCCTCGTGACTCTTATTACCAGAAGCATCTGTTGTTTTTGCATATACTTCATAGGTTGCTGAATTAACTTCTTTTTTCAAGTTATTAATAACATCCGTTTTTTCAACACCATTTTCGACAATCTGTACTTTAGTGTCACCTTTCTTAACCCACATATTTAATTTATTACGAACAGTATTACTTGAAGGATTTGTTACGTCATCCTTATCGTAGTTATCTGTCACTTTGGCTAAGCCAGCAAAAGAAGTATTATCTGCTAGGCGGCTTGCTTGAGCACTTGTAGTCGCTAAAGTATTTGAAGTCGAACGTTCAACTTGAGGAGCTGTTGGATCAACAGGTACAAAGTAAACATTAATCACATTTGTATTTTCAGCATTTGTAGTTCCACGATCTGCTAGTAATTCATTATTTGTATATTTCGGCATTAGATATAATTGTTTTCTTACAATTAACGAATTACCGTTTTTTCCTTTAACAACATTACTTAAAGTGATTGATGCTGCACCATTTGCTGCAGGTATAGTTTCACTTCCTAGAGTAGTCCCTACAATGTTACTATTATTTATGTCTCTACGATTATTCTCAACAAGCTTATTCGCAGTATTATCTACTTGCTCTCCTCCAGCATAATTTGATGGGTTTACTATATCCATAATATTGACAGGTTTATTGTTGTAATAAAAGTAACCTGTTCTACTATCACGTCTATAATTTTGCTGATTTCGTTCACCATTAACCTTATCACTGCCATTTACTGGATTTAGTGAAGCTTGCCCAGCAGTTTTATTCGCCTTAGGTATCGCAGTGAGTTTTTTCAATATTTCTCCTGTATTAATAATCCCCTCTCTCGAACCTGCTGTTGCATCAAATTTATAAATTAAACTCTTATGATCACTACTCCATTCAAATCCAGGATCTGTAGCTCGGTTAGGCAGTTTTGAATTGTCAGAAATTGAAACATCATAATCGTCACGAATATGTGCAAATCTTGTAACCACACCTGTCTTAGGATCAATTTGCAGTTCTGCGACTTTATTATCTCTTACAACCGCTGTGATTAAACCTGTTGCTGAAATATTAATATCATTAACACTCTTACCTTGTAATACACCATTTTTATTTGCTTCCAAGATTGCATGTTTAATCGCATTTTTTTCAGCTTCTGATAGTACACCGTTTCTATTCAAATCTTGTACTTGTACGATTTTTTTACCTTCAGCTAGATTATTAAGCGCAACTCTTCCAGTTACCCTAGCGCTATTACTACTATTCGAATTTACTGTATAAGAATTTGAATTTGAATTTCCTACTACTTTTACAACTGCATGAACTTGTTGCCCTTCTGTCAAGTTTGAAGAAAAATCTCCAGCAGAAAAAGTTGTCGAACCATTTCTCTCTGATACAGTCTTACTAGCAACTTTCGTATTTCCTTGATAAAGTTCAACCGTTACAGTTGCTCCGCTTTGTAATTGAATAGTTGTTGGAAGATTACTAACCGTTATTTCTGGTTTTCTTCCTGCTGTACCATAAAATTCTGTATTCGTTAATGTTGGAGTATTTGGACGAACGTTAAATTCAATCGTCCTTTCCAAGTAACCTCTTCTTGCTACTGGGCTAGTATCACCTGTTAGATCATTTGGGTTCGTTGGTAATTCTTTAGCCCTAGGATCATCAGGGAAATACGCTCTAGCCTTAACCGAGTGTTTACCAATCTTATCAAAAGAAACTGTTTCACTAAGATTTTTACCGTTTAAATAACGGAATTTCATGCCACTAGGGAAATAACTATCATTATGAACATTTTCTCCATCTGTTGTTCTTAAATAATTATTTGGATCTACACTATTTTCACCCAAACCTAAGACATCCGCACGAGTAGTAGCATTAACTTCTGTACCTCTATTTTCAAATTCTAAATCGACTACTTTCACCTTGAATTTAAGAGTAGCTTTATTCCCTTTATCTACACTTCCTGTCCCATCGTCTGAAACTTTTAATGTCACAACATGCTCACCAAGAGAAGCATCCGCAGCAACCTTTCCACTAATATTAACAGTTGCTTCATGCCCTTCTGTCGCTCCTGTTTTTTTAACAACAGGACCATTTTGCAGACTTACACCACTTGGCAATCCTGAACCTACTGTTAAATTAACATTCCCTTTTTCTCCATTATCAGAAACTTTAAGTGGAACATTAAAAGTAGCCCCTCTAAAAATAGTTACCTCTGGAATGCTAGTCTGATTTTCAGTCAAAACAGTTTCTGCATTATTAGACGGTTGAACAAACTTCACTTTCGGTGGTAATAAATCCTTCGGTTTTACTGTAATAGTTAATTCTTTCGGAGTTGAAGTCGCCGTAGTCCAGTTTTTACGCGGGCTATTATCTCTAGCTTTTATAGTGACTGTAAACCCAGTTGACGGATACTCGTATTCTCCATTAGCTTTTCTATTTAGTTTTAATGTAAGCAGTGCTGTAGCGTCTTGATCTTTTCCACTATAGTTAGTACCAGAGAATATTGTTGAACCATCATTATAACTTCCACCACTAATGCTGTAGTCAACGGTTTTGTTCTCTCCGACTACACTGAACTCACCAAAACCACTTCCACCTTTATTATCTTCAATTTTAACATTTAACTTGATTTCACCATTTACTTGATCTGCTAATAGAGTCAACTCTCCATTTGTGTTTCCTTGTTTCCATGTAGTTCCATCTTTAACACTAATTGTTGGTGGAGTTCTATCTTCATTTTTTGCTGTAGCTTCAGCTTCAACACTCAACGCTTCTCCGTTTGCTCGCGCTTGTGCTTTTACTTTTGTATTGTCAGCAACACTAGTTGCTGGAATAGTTACTAGCCCACTCTTTGAATTGATAGTAATAGAAGAATCGGAAGAAGAATCTTTAGAGACACTCCATATAGAAGTTCCTTCATTCTTGTTAGCAGTTATTGTTTTATTCGTATTTCTTTCATCAGTATAACTAATCCTCAAATAATTAGCGGAACCATTTGGAGTTACCGTTACAGAACCATCTTCTAAAGCATTAACTGTTGGTTTTTCAGTTTGTTTTAAAATATCACGTGTTGTTTCATCACTTGAGTCACTATTTCCAAAGTAAGATTTCGCCTTCACTGGCGTTCCAACTTTGACAGCATCTTTCTTGACAGTGAACGAATTTCCGGAAACTTCAATTCCATTATCATTACTTGACCAAGTTCCATCTTTGTGATTACGCGTTAAAGTTGCTGTCTTCTTGCTTTGATCAGAACCGATGTAAGAAATTTCCACCTTATCTGCTTTTTCGGTATTCGGTGTTACGGTAACTGTACCTACATTATTATCTGAAATTGTCGGAGCATTCGGCTTTTCTTGTAGCCCGTGTACCATGAAGTACATTTTACCAGATGAAAATTCATACGATCTCATACCAGCACCGTAATAAAGTGGGGCAAACTTATTATCTGTATGCGTCCTGTAAGAAATTGTTACAGTACCAGAACCATTATATTTTAAATAATATAATTGGTCACTATGCTCTTTTAACCCATCTATATTTCTAGTTGCTTTATTTTGAATAGCACTGGAAATAGCTGTATCTCTCATAGGTTGTCGAGTAAATTTATGAAAAGTTGGTCCTAAATAATAATATGCTGATGAAGACTGAGTTTCATTTGGTTTTGATTGAACCCTCTGAGTACTACCTATGATATAATTAGTTGCCGTAACGTCAGTTACACTATCAAAAGCTTCAGTAAAATGATGATTTTCAGCATTCCCATAGTCAGCTTCAGTCGCACTCAAATGTTCTTTTATCTTACTACGCCAGTCATCATTTAGTAAACCTCCACCATATGACTTACTACCTTGTGTTTTTCTGGTCACCGCAAGAGCATCTTTCATGATATGTCCCTTAGGCATAGTAAACCAGTAAAGAGCATTTTGATGCTCTTTATTATGTTCATTAAAAGTGACCGTCCAGATGTAGTCTCCTTCGACTCTAGGATCTTTTTTAACAGTTATCTTGGCTTCTTTTAAACCCTCCTCCACTGTTACTTGATTATCTTCTGTAGGTAATCTATCGACAGTACCTCTTCTCATTGCATACAAATAAGTTTCCGCAAGTAGACCAGAGCCATCTCCATTTTGAACAATATACGCTCTTTTTGTAGTAAGTGCTGTAGGGGTAGTTCTCAGGTCCGATCCTTGTTTCATTGGTTTGCTATTTCGCAAATCACGTTTACCAGAGTTTTCACGAGTAAGTGCTAAGGCAAGTTTCTTCTCAGCTTGCTTCCCTTTTTTGAGGAGTTCTTCAATTTCAGCTGGTGTTAACTGAGGTTGTGATACACTAGCTTCAATTGATTTAACAATTTCTTCCACTCCTTCTAAAAGTTTCTTAGTCTCAGGACGTGTGATTTCATTTGCCTGTATCAGATAGGAAGATAAATCTTTTGAAATCGTTTTCAATTTTTCTTTGTTCTGATTATCACTAACTTCTGACTGTGAAAGTTTAGTTGATGGAGTCCTAACTTCTCCATTAGTTGATGCTACAGGATTCTTCTCTAGGACTTTTGTAACAGCTTCCTTTGGAGTTAGTACAGTCCCCTCTGGAGCAGCCAGCCTAGTGTTTGTCAGACCTGCTTTTTCTAAAACTGGAGGAGTTGAAACTTGAGGTGACAAAGCTTCCCTGACCCGGCGAATCAGGTCTTCCATGAGTTTGACTTGCTCATCAACCTGTGCTTGCGTCGCTTTTGGATTCTCTAAGACCGCCTTAGCCTTTGCGAGACCTTCTTCCACTTCAGTGTGGAGAGCCTTCATAGAGTCTAAGGTCAGATTTGCCAACAAAGCTTCTAGGGTGCTTTGTGTCGATTTGGCTGCACTTGTGTCAGCTACTGGCGCTGACACTTCCTGATCCTTTTCCTTCGTCACTTGAGGAACTTCTGCGTTCTCATCTATCTTAGTCTCGGGCTGAGGACTTTTAACTTCAGCTTCTGATTCTTCTTGACTTCCTTCTTCAGTTTTAGCTTCTGGAGCGCTAGATTCTCCTGCTGATTTGAGCTCAACAGGCTGTTCAACTACTGCCTTTTTCTCAGGACTCTCCTCATCTGAGTCCTGTGGATCCCCATCTGAATTTCCAGAAAGTCCAGCAACTACATCACTAGCTGTTACTGGAGACACTGCCGGGGTCTGCGCTTGCACCCCATTCGCAAAGAACATCAGAGCCGCCACCGCAACGCTAGCAGCCCCAAAATGATATTTCCTTATTGAATAACGGTAAATTTTTTCACCATTATCATCACGATATGATTTTCTCATTATCTTACCTCTCGTTTTCCCTTTCTGGAGGTACCAAAAAATACCCCCCCTTAAATATTTTAGGTATTTAAAGAAAGGATATGTTTCTTTTTATTCCCACACTTGTCAAAAGACAAATTCCGAGATAGTATTATTATATCCTATTTTCGCAAATTTGAACAGCAAAACGCGAAGTTTTTAGCGGTCTCGTGGAGACGTTAAAAAAGTAATAAAAAAGCCGATATAACAGTATTTTCTTGCGGTTATATATATATATATATGCATACCCTTATCTATCAACCTTATTATGGATAATATTTTAAATTTAATATAAATAAAAAACAGACCTTATCTATAGAAAGATAAAATCTGACATTTTTTCTATATAAAATCAACAGAAGCATTCTGCTGAAAATCGTGAAATATGATGTAAGTTTCCTAGCACTCTGATAATATTTTGAGGGAAAAGCTAGATACATCCCCTAACTTACAAAAGCGCCTCAAACTCAGCGATAGTCATACCCAGTTGCTGACTGGCAACCTCAGGTACCAGAAGACCTTGACGAACGAGATTTAGTAGCATGAACAAACTTCCTTCAACTTTCCCACGTTCAAGTCCCTGTTCAACTCCCTCAGCTCGTCCACGCTCTAAACCCTCTGCACGACCACGTTCCAACCCTTTTTCCTCAGCTTGTTCCAAGGCATAGTCCTGTGCTAACAAGGCTTGTTCTTCGCGTCTGCGTTGTTCACTAAACATTCTCCTGTCCTCCTCGGACCAGCTCTTGTAGTCCAGCAGTTGGTCTGCCTGGCTGATGGCTCGCTCAGGTTGCTGGGTAAAGGGTTTATTCCCGAAAAACTCCAACCACGGCTTGCGAACCTCGTCTTTGCTGGTTTCTCTATATTTTTTTAATTCCAAGAACGCCATCTTAACCAGATGGTTTTCTTGTCCGTTATTTGTGATAGTTAAAACCTCACCTGTCGTATCTTCTCGCATACTAAAGCTGTGAAAAGCCAAATCGTCCGAGAAGTAGTTGCTATCTACAATTGCGATTGCGTAAACTGGTGCAATGTATTTGTAGCTCTGGTGTGTATCACCTTCTCGTTGACGGATTTTTTCAAGGTTTTGATTAACCTGACTGCACAGGTAAGCCCACAGGCGATTGATGAAAAAATTCTGATGATGAACCTGAATCTCAATGATAACCTGTGTCCCATTGTCCAACTCCGCCAAGACGTCTATACTGGTATAGAAATCCTGCGCTGAATAGGACATGGAAGGCAAGACGTGAATATTGCTTCCCTCCAAAATAGTTACATTTTTTGCTGGCAAGTCCAGCATATCGCGAATAAATTGACAAGTGATCTCTGGATTACTAAAAATCTTCTTAGCAACCAAGTCATTGGTTGGGCTAATGCCCGGATGTCTTAGAATCATCCTTTTCCTCCTTCTATTATAGCACATTTTTTAATCTAGGTTTGCTAGATTCACTGCTACTATCTATTTATTCGGAAAAGAAAGGAGAAAGTTAAAAATTTTTAGACTTCACAGGTTGAAATTTACATAAAAAAGCAGCTGATTCTTTTTTTGATTCTACCATATTTCTAGCGATTACTACTATAAATAGGATACATTCCAGTTTCTAGTAGAAAAGGACTCTGAAAAGCAAATAAAACCCAGTATTAGGAAGAGTTAAATCTTATCTGAAAATGACTAGCTCTCAAGCTATAGTTTTGTGTCTAGATATAAGTATCACTAAGAAAAACTCCATAAGTAAACATACCGAAATTGGATGTTCCTACTATTCGAAAACCTCTTCAAACTACGTCAACTTTGCCTTACCTACAGCTTCAAAAGGACGTTTTGAGTCATCTGCTGGTAGATTTATTCATTGATTTTCAATCTTCTAATACTAAACAAAAATCAAACAACTATAGTAAAATAACATAAAATTTGCATAAATAGATTAGGAAAATCAAAGCAACTTCTAAGAATGCTTTAGCAGTCACAGTGTACTTTCCCAGCCTCAATCCACTATAACTCTGCACATAAAAATGGAGAAGATGGCACTCCTCTTCTCCAAATATTAACTTCTTTACAAACCAACTATAGTTGACAAAGAACCTAAAATCAACTGATAACACAGGGTCAAGTCGGTCAATTCCTTCAATTGAAGCCCTGTCAATTCTTCCCATTTATCAATCTTGTATTGGAGAGAATTGCGGTGCAGATAGAGTTGCTGGGCTGTTTTTGTTAGGACAGCACTATTTTCCCAAAGGGAGAGAATGATTTCCTGAATCTGATCCTGGTCCAAAATCATCTGGTGCAGGCATTCCTTGATTGCCTTCAAGTCCACGAGTCTTTCTCCCATACTCCAAAGATAGAGCTGAGAAAAAGTATGAACGCCTTGGTGACCCTGACGCCACCAAGTCTTAAACAAATCCCGCTCCGCTTTGATTAAGTCTGATAGGGCTTGATGGCTTGTTTGAGACCAAACCTGACCCAACATGATAGAGAGACGCAGTCCAAAGTCATACTCAACCGCTTCAATCGTATCACTTAAAATAGCTCGTACAGATGTGTATTTGTCTTGTTGCAGCACGAAAACATAGTCCTGAGCTCCGACCTGAATCACCGTCTGACAATTGGGAAAAAGAGTCCGCATCATATCTAGCCAAGAAGCTAGATTTTCCTGCTGAAAATAGGAAAGATGGCAATAAACCAACTGAATCTTTTTAAAAGTTTTCGGTGCCTGTCCCTTCCCCTCAATCAGATAAGAATACCAAGGATTGAGCGAACGAGCCTGCTCCTGCTGGGTCAAAAGAGCAACCAACTGCTTTTCACGCTCACTGAGCCCAGCTTCCTCCAGCAAAATCCACTGTTGAGAAGCTAAAGGAAGAGTGAGATAACCCTCTTTCTCTACTGGTTGGTCTGAAATCTGAGCTTCAGGAAACCAGTCTTGTAGTTCTTTTGCCATCATGTCCTAGCCCTCCACTTTTTGGATGCACCACGAAATCAAGCTCTCAAGACGTTCCAGATTTTCAGTCATATGGAGATAGCCCATCACGGCTTCAAAACCTGTGGACATACGGTAAGTCACCACATCGGCATTTTTGGCCTTGGTGTGGCTATTGGTATTACGACCACGTTTGTAGATTTCTTCTTCTTTTTCCGTCAGGACTTGCTCCTCTAACATAAGGGAAATCAGGCGAGCCTGAGCTTTGGCTGAGACATACTTGGTCGCTTCTTGATGGAGTTTATTGGGTTTGGTCATACCTTTTAGAATGAGGTGACGACGTATATACATAGAATACACCGCATCCCCCTCAAAAGCTAACGCAATCCCGTTAATGAGATTGACATCAATCACGTGTCCACCTCACTCCATCTTTGGTGTCAAGGAGCTTAATCCCTTGAGCAGCCAATTGATCACGGATCTGGTCCGCTATTGCAAAGTCACGATTGGCACGCGCTTCTTGGCGTTTTTGAATCAAGGCTTCAATCTCTGCATCCAAAACTTCCTCAACAAAGACAATTCCAAAAACTTCCAACATATCCGCAAGAGCTTGCTTGACACTTGCATCATAGTTGCCGGAATTGATCCACTTGGCCATTTCAAAGACGACTGTGATGCCATTGGCAGAGTTGAAATCCTCATCCATTGCTGCTACAAACTTATCTTTAAAGGCCTGTAACTCTTGAGCATCTACAGTTCCAGTAAACGGTTTCTCGTAAGTATTTTTAAGATACTTGAGATTGGTCTCAGCATCACGCACTGCTTTTTCCGTAAAGTTGATAGGCTTGCGGTAATGCTGAGTCGCAAAGAAGAAACGAAGCACTTGCCCATTAAGAGTTTTAAGGGCATCGTGTACGGTGATAAAGTTCCCCAAAGACTTGGACATCTTGACATTGTCAATATTGACAAAGCCATTGTGCATCCAGTAGTTGGCAAAGGTCTTGCCTGTTTTTGCTTCTGACTGAGCAATTTCATTGGTATGATGCGGAAACTCCAGATCGGCTCCGCCACCGTGGATATCAATGGTATCGCCCAAAATCTCTGTTGACATGACCGAACACTCAATATGCCAGCCTGGGCGACCAGGTCCCCAAGGACTGTCCCAAGAAATCTCGCCTGATTTGGCAGCTTTCCAGAGGGCAAAGTCTACAGGATTTTCCTTACGAGCCGTTTCTTCATCGGTACGACCTGAAGCCCCCAGCTCCAAATCTTCTAAGGTTTTATTGGCCAACTTGGCATAATTGTGGGATTTTTCCACACGGAAATAAACATCCCCTTGACTCTCGTAGGCAAAACCTTTTTCAATCAAGTCTTCCACAAAGCGGATAATGTCAGCCATAAACTCCACCACACGCGGATGGCGAGTTGCAGGCTTCACGCCTAAGGCCGTCACATCCTCACGAAAGGCAGCGATATACTTGTCCGCAACCTCCTGAGGTGTGATACCCTCTTCCTTGGCACGGTTGATAATCTTATCATCCACGTCCGTAAAATTGGAAATATAGGCAACCTCGTACCCACGGTACTCAAAATAACGACGAATAGTATCAAAAGCCACCGTTGAACGGGCATTCCCCACGTGGATATAGTTGTACACGGTTGGCCCGCAAACATATATCTTTACTTTGCCGTCCTCAATCGGGACAAATTCTCGCAAATCACGAGACATGGTGTCGTAGATTTTAATCATAAAATAATAGTCAGGAAAGCCAAAATCCGAGAACAGTTAGTTTCATCACTAAGAGTTCAAGTAAATTTCAGTCCGAATCTCTCTACACTTCGGAATCCCTTGCTCCTTTCTCATTCAGATAAACCACCTGGGTCTGTTTGACAAAGCCAATTTTTTCATACAAACGTTTGGCACCTACATTGCTATCTTCCACTGCAATCTGAAATTCCTTATCATTTTGCTCAATTAGTTGGTTGACAAGGGATTTTGCTAAGTAGCTTCCATAGCCTTTTCCACGTTCAGGTTCCGATATTGCTAAACCGTAGAAGTAATTCGTATCGCTCGATAAATCAACCGTGCAAGTTCCAATAACCTGACCGTCTTTTAATAAAATATATAGGCGGCTTTCTGGATCTTTCAGAGCTTCAGCGACATATCTATCTACAACTTCTCTAGACTCATGTTCCTCTGAGAATGCCTGAAATTTTAATTGACCAATTTGATCCTGATGCGAACTATCTGCTAACAAAACTTCAAGATGGGAAAGCTTTGCTAACGGATAAGGTCTTCTATCCTTACCTAACCAAGTTTCTGTCTCTTCATCCTCGACCAATCCCCAGTTGCTAACAAAATTAGGATGGCGGTCTAGAAAAACACGCTCTGTCTGAAAAGTGACTGAACAAATAGAGAAAGAAGCTGTTTCTCTCTCAAAACTAGTAAACAATGCACGCGCAATTCCCTGACGGCGATAATTGGGATGAACCAGTATCGTCACTTCTACATCTTGATCATCTGCATAGACAGTTAATAAACCAACAAGTTCGCCTTTTTCATAATAAAGGAAAAAGGCGGGCATGTTTGGGTCAAAATTAAGCATGTTAGAAAGATAGGGATCACGATAGGTACCGTCATAGTTTTGGCAACAGTTAATTAGTTTTTTCGCCTCAGATAGCTCCTCTTGGCTTAACTTGTTTCTTGCTTGAATCATATAGGTATCCTCTACAACCCAGACGATCTGTGACTGGCTTCTTTAGCCTGCTCAAGTTTATTGACGTAGTATTCTCGTTTTTCTTCGACTTCGTGAATGACCGGTTCATCCTTTTTACCATGAAGGCGGACAATCTTAGCCGGAATACCGACTACTGTCACATCACTAGGTACGTCTGCCACGACAACTGCTGCTGCACCAACCTTGGCATTTTCACCGATTTCTACAGGTCCAATAACTTGGGCATGGGCTGATATGAGAGCTCCCTTTCGTACAGTCGGATGGCGTTTGCCACAGTCTTTCCCTGTTCCACCAAGAGTCACTCCGTGGTAAAGCATAACACCTTTTTCAACAATAGCAGTCTCTCCGATAACCAGGCCTGAACCATGGTCAATAAAGACTCCAGAGTCGATTTGGGCACCTGGATGAATCTCAATCTGAGTCCAAAAGCGCCAAAACTGACTGTGCATACGAGCCAAGAGTTTGAAGCCATGCTTCCAGAGAAAATGCGAGAGACGGTGGGCCGCCAAGGCCTTGACACCTGGATAAGTCAGCAAAACCTCTAAAGTGGTGCGGGCCGCTGGATCATTTTCTTTTACGATATCAATGGTTTCGCGCCACCATCCCATACATTTCTCCTTTTCTTATTCTGAATCTTTTGGTGTTTCTGTAAATTCTTTCTTAGGTTTGTGATCCTTGTGATGACGTGGGCGGTGAGGACGCTCTGATTTTTCACCTTTTTCATCACGTTCAGGTTTTGGAGGACGAGGAAGAAGGGCTTTCATAGAAGCATCCACACGTCCTTTTTCATCAATCTTGATAACCTTAACATCAACTTCGTCTCCGATGGCTACCAAGTCTTCGACATTATTGGTACGCGTCCAAGCCATTTCAGAAATGTGAACGAGGGCATCTGTCTTGTCAAAGAGGTTGACAAAGGCACCAAATTTCTCGATACGAACGACTTTAGCACGGTAAACTTCATCCACTTTGGCTTCACGAACCAAACCAGCAATAATCTCTTTAGCACGGTTAATAGCATCTTGGTCGCTAGAGTAGATAGACACATTTCCTTCTTCGTCGATATCAATCTTAACGCCTGTTTCAGCGATAATCTTGTCGATGGTTTCTCCACCCTTACCGATGACAATCTTAATCTTGTCCACATCAATCTTGATGGTATCAATTTTCGGAGCAGTTGGAGCCAATTCTGGACGAACTTCTGGAATGGTTGCTTCAATCACATCAAGAATTTCAAAACGGGCTTTCTTGGCTTGGGCAAGAGCCTCAGTCAAGATTTCTGCTGTAATCCCTTGGATCTTGATATCCATTTGAAGGGCTGTAATCCCGTCACGAGTACCTGCAACCTTGAAGTCCATGTCTCCAAAGTGGTCTTCCAAACCTTGGATATCTGTCAAGACTGTATAGTTGTTTCCATCTGAGATGAGACCCATGGCAATCCCTGCTACTGGCGCCTTGATTGGCACACCACCAGCCATAAGGGCAAGCGTTCCCGCACAGATAGAGGCTTGAGAAGAAGAACCATTTGATTCCAAGACTTCTGCCACCAATCGGATAGCATATGGGAATTCTTCCAAACTTGGCAAGACTTGAGCAAGAGCACGCTCACCAAGAGCACCGTGACCGATTTCACGACGACCTGGCGCACCGTAACGACCAGTTTCCCCTACAGAGTATTGTGGGAAGTTATAATGGTGCATAAAGCGTTTCTTATACTCTGGATCCAAACCATCAATGATTTGAGTTTCTCCCATCGGAGCCAAGGTCAAGACTGAAAGAGCCTGAGTTTGTCCACGAGTAAAGAGACCGGAACCGTGCACACGAGGAAGGAAGTCAACAACCGCATCCAAAGGACGGATTTCATCAACCTTACGACCATCAGGACGTACCTTATCTTCTGTGATCAAACGGCGCACTTCAGCGTGTTCCATTTGTTCCAAGATTTCAGCCACATCACGCATGATACGGTCAAATTCTTCGTGGTCCGCATATTTTTCTTCGTAAACAGCAGTTACTTGGTCCTTAACTGCTTGAGTTGCAGCTTCACGAGCCAATTTTTCTTCTACTTGGACCGCTTTTTGGAGGTCGCTGTTGTAGGCTGCGATGATTTCAGCTTGCAAGTCAGCATCCACATGAAGCAATTCTACTTCTGCTTTTTCTTTACCAACAGCTGCAACGATTTCTTCTTGGAAGGCAATCAATTCTTTGACTGCTTCATGCCCTTTAAGGAGAGCTTCCAGCATGATTTCTTCTGACAATTCTTTAGCACCAGACTCAACCATGTTGATGGCATGTTTGGTACCAGCTACTGTCAATTCAAGGAGAGATTGCTCTGCTTGTTCTTGCGTAGGGTTGATAATGATTTGACCATCTACATAGCCCACTTGTACCCCAGCGATTGGGCCGTCAAATGGAATATCTGAAATGGAAAGTGCCAAGGATGAACCAAACATAGCAGCCATTGGTGCAGAAGCATTTTCATCATAAGAAAGCACAGTGTTGATGACTTGTACTTCATTACGGAAACCTTCCGCAAACATAGGACGGATTGGACGGTCAATCAAACGCGCTGTCAAAGTCGCATCCGTTGAAGGACGTCCTTCACGTTTCATAAAGCCACCAGGAAATTTCCCAGCCGCATACATTTTTTCTTCATAGTTGACTTGGAGAGGGAAGAAGTCCCCAGTTGCCATCTTCTTAGACATCACGGCAGCAGTCAAGACAGTTGACTCACCGTAACGCACGACAACAGAGCCATTTGCCTGCTTAGCAACCTGACCAGTCTCTACAATTAACTCACGACCCGCAAAAGTCGTTTGAAACACTTGTTTTGTCATTTTAATCCCCTTTGGATTGATGAAATTATACGCCTTGCCTACAAAAATCAAGATACTAAGGGCGTGAAGAATCCCGTATGAAAATAGGAGATTGACGCAGTGTACCATGTACACCAGGAAATCTATCTTTTTCACTAGGGATTTAGCCCGTGTTCAATTACTCAAGATACAAATCATTAGAAAGGTTTGATGCTAAGCCTTCAGTTTAAATTCATTGTATTATTTAATACCCTCATCTTTGTATCAAGTACGTACAGAGTCTATTTTATCATATTTTTCTTAAAAAGTGCGGTCTTTACCATGAAAAAGGAACCATTCCCCTCACTTGAGAAGAATGGTTTGCTTTTTATTATCCTAGAGACTGATGATTAAACAAGGCATGGGTCGCTTGGTGGATGTATTTTGCTGTATCCGCATTGTTCATGGTGTAGAGATGCACACCAGCCACATCCTGAGTTACCAAGTCCACGATTTGGTCCACTGCATAGGCAAGTCCTGCTGCTCTGAGCGACTCAGGGTCATGCTCATACTTGTCTAAGATGGCTTTAAATTTACGTGGAAGGTGGATATTCTCACAAGTCTTCAAGAGGCGGAGAGCCTGATTTCGATTCAGAATTGGCATAATCCCTGCATGAATGGGAACATCAATCCCAGCCAAGATGCACTTGTCTTGGAAATCATAGAAACGCTCATTGTCAAAGAAAAGCTGGGTTACAAGGCTCGAACAACCTGCATCTACTTTCTTCTTAAGATTTTGAATATCTGAAATCTGATTTGGCGAATCCGGGTGACCTTCTGGATAACAAGCACCAACAATATCAAAGTGAGGAGCTTGTTCCTTGATGAACTCAATCAAGTCAGTTGCGTAGCGGAAATCCTTTTGAGGTTCCACATCAGGAATAATATCCCCACGAAGAGCCAAGATTTTCTGCACCCCAACCTTGTCCAAGTCGGCAATCGTTTCAGCAACCTTGTCCTTAGTCAAATAGATGGCTGGCAAGTGAGCAATAGTCGGAATCGCCAAGTCATTTTGGATAAAGTCAGCCAAACGAACCGTCGTTTCCTTGATATTAAATTTATTATTGCTAGCAGTTACACTGATAAAGTGAGGAGCCAACTCCTGCATATCTTGAAGAGCAGAAATAATGTTATCATTACCCACGGCTGGGTTTGGAGGGAACACTTCAAATGAGAGTGACGGTGTTTGGCGTGACATAGTCATTATCCTTTTCTAGTTGATTTTTTTCGTTAGCTGAATTCCTAGAATCCAAGTGAAACAGGCAGATTGATCAAACAGCGCTTCTTGAGAAATCCTTATCTTACAATTTCTCACGCGCAGCTTTAGCTGCTTCAACAAGGCGGATCAAGCTTTCTTTTGTTTCTGGAATACCACGTGTTTTCAAACCACAGTCAGGGTTGATCCAAACTTTCTTGCTTGGCACTTTAGCAAGGATGGCTTCGATTGTGTGGTCGATTTCGCCTTCATTTGGCACACGAGGTGAGTGGATATCGTAAACCCCAGGTCCCACTTCTGTTTGGAAGTTTTTCGCTTTGAGTTCGTCCAAGATTTCAAGGTTTGAACGACTAGCTTCAAAGGAAATAACGTCTGCATCCATGTTATCGATAGCTGGGATGATATCTGTAAATTCTGAGTAACACATGTGAGTGTGGATTTGTGTGTCTGGCGCTACTGTTGAGTGTACCAAGCGGAAGGCAGGAATTGCCCAGTCAAGGTAGTCTTCGTACCAGTCGCTACGACGGAGTGGCAATTTCTCACGAAGAGCAGCCTCATCGATTTGGATGATCTTCACACCAGCAGCTTCAAGGTCAAGTACTTCATCCTTGATGGCAAGGGCGATTTGAAGAGTAGAATCCTTGATAGAGATGTCTTCACGTGGGAATGACCAGTTGAGGATGGTAACAGGTCCAGTCAACATACCTTTAACAGGTTTGTTTGTACGGCTTTGTGCATAGCTAGACCATTTAACAGTGATAGGGTTGAGACGAGTGACATCACCCCAGATGATTGGTGGTTTCACTCCACGCATACCGTATGATTGTACCCAACCATTTTTAGAGAAGAGGTAACCTGACAAGTTTTGACCGAAGTACTCAACCATGTCATTACGCTCAAATTCACCGTGAACAAGGACATCAAAGTCAATATCTTCTTGCCATTTGATCCATTCATCGATCGTTTCAGCAAGGAAAGCATCGTACTCTTCTTGAGACAATTCATCTTTACGGTAAGCCAAACGTTTAGCACGAACTTCTTTAGTTTGAGGGAATGAACCGATAGTAGTTGTTGGAAGAGCTGGAAGTTTGAAAGCTTCTTCTTGGATGGCTTCACGTTCTGCAAAGGCTGGCAAACGAGTGTAGTCTGCATCCGTCAATCCAGCGATACGAGCACGAAGCTCCGCATTTTCACCAACACGCTCAGTCGCAAAGAGTTCTTTGTTAGCTGCAAGTGCTTCTTCACCTTGACCATTGCGGATAGCATCCAAATCACGAATCTCATCCAATTTTTCAACTGCAAAGGCAAAGTGGTTCAAGATTGCTGGCTCAAATTCTTCATTAGCAGTTGTAAATGGTACATGAAGAAGTGAGCATGAGCTTGTCAATACGATGTTTTCAGCTGGGATTTGCTCAAGAACAGCCAAGCTCTTTTCGTAGTTGTTACGCCAGATATTTTTACCATTGACAATACCTGCATAGAGAGTCTTGTCAGCTGGGAAGCCACCTTTAACGAGTTCAAGAGTTTTCTTACCTTCAACGAAGTCCAAACCGATAGCATCTACTGGCAAGTTTACAAGGTCAGCGTAAACGTCACGAACGTCACCGAAGTAAGTTTGAAGCAAGACTTCAAGACCTTTTTTGTCAGCCAAGAGTTTGTTGTAGAGGTTCAAGAAGAGAGCTTTTTCTTCAGCTGTCAAATCTTTGACAAGAGCAGCTTCATCCAATTGGATACGAGTCGCACCAAGTTCTGCCAATTTAGCAAAAACTTCTTGGTAAGCAGCCACTAAGCTATCTACGAAGTCTTCTGCTTTCACACCTTCTTCAAAGTCTGACAATTGAAGGAAAGTGAATGGACCTACAAGGACAGGACGAGTGTTCAATCCAAGTTCTTTGGCTTCTTGGAACTCATCAAAAATCTTGTGACCTGCAAGTTTAACTTGAGTATCTTTTTCAAATTTAGGAACGATGTAGTGGTAGTTAGTGTTGAACCATTTCTTCATTGGAAGGGCGCGAACGTCCCCTTTTTCTCCTTGGTAACCACGACCCAAAGCGAAGTAGCGCTCAAGGTCAGACAAGTCCAAGTTTTGAACTGAAGCAGGTACCACGTTGAAAAGGAAAGCTGCATCTAGGAAGTTGTCATAGTGAGAAAAGTCATTTGATGGAATTTCAGTGATTCCTTTTTCTTTGACGATGTTCCAGTGTTTAGCACGCAATTCTTTTGCTGCTGCCAAGAGTTCTTCTTCTGAGATTTCTTTTCTAAAGTATTTTTCAGTTGTAAATTTTAATTCGCGGAATTCGCCCAAACGAGGGAAACCGATGATTGTAGTTGACATGATGTGTCCTCCAAAATTTGTTGTTGAAACTATCTTAACAGAAAAGAAATCATCTGTATAATTGTAAAAAATTAGGCTTTGATATAGTTTGAAACTATATCTCTGTTTTAAACAAAAGAAAAAGACTTGAAACAAATGCCTCAAATCCTTTGTGTAGCTTGTTTTTTAACTATATTTCCGTTAGACTGGCCAAACGCGTTATTAGTAATTCTTATAAGTGACTATGACTTGTTATTAGAAAAGACTATAATACTCTTCGAAAATCAAATTCAAACCGCGTCAACGTCGCCTTGCCGTACTCAAGTACAGCCTGCGGCTAGTTTCCTAGTTTGCTCTTTGATTTTCATTGAGTATGAGTCTACTCTAATCAACTCTTTTCCTGTTCGAGGGGGACGACTGCTAGTGTCTTTCCTAAACTGGCTAAAACTTTCAAGACTGTATCCAACTGAGGACTTGTCTTGCCTGTTTCCATCCTAGCTATGACAGGCTGGCTTACTCCACTGAATTCTTCCAGCTTTTTCTGGCTGATTCCTTGGTCATGCCTAGCCTCAATCAGCTCACTCATGATAGCCACTCGCATATCACTTTCAAGAATTTCCTCCTTTGTAAAGAGTTGAGATCGGACATCCTTCCAGTTACTCCCAATAGCACTATTCTCCATCACTTAGCCCTCTTTCTTTTACGTCTATGTATAATGAGCGAATTATGATTCGATAGATTGACCAGCGGGTTTAAAGTTGGAACTAGCTTGTTTCTTAAGCGCTTTTCCTTTTCTAGGATAGAGCAGATCCTGTTTTGATAATCCTAATTTTCCATGATGAATCCAATAGTAAATGGTTGAAATTCCCACGTTAACGCCCTTAGCCATCACCATCATTTCAGGCGAAAATTTTTGGTTATGATAGTGGAGAATCTTTTCCTTTAGTTCCTTGGTCAAGCTTGATTTCTTGACCGAGCGCTTGCGATTATTTTCATAAAATTGTTGAGCGTAGTCGGCAGAGTAAAGCTCTTTACCCCCCTTTCCCAAGACATTTTCGGACTGTCCCACGCTTGATTTCAGTATGGATGTTTGAGGAGCTTTTCCAAATAGAGAGGCAATTTCTCTATTTGATTTTCCTTCTTTTTTCCATCGTTCGATTAAGCAACGACTATCGATTGTCAAATGTTTGCCTTTTGTAGTATAATTGTCTTGCATTTCTGTGCCTTTTAATCATTTCAATCTTAAATTGGACTTTTTTTACTTGGGTTGTACTTAATCTATGAGGAAGACAAGAAAAAGAATATCAATCAAGTAAAGTCACAAAATCACATTAGCTCCGAGCAACCATTGCAAATTGAGGTACTCATACAATGATTAAAACATTTCTTTCTGCCCTTTCTGTCATTCTCTTCGCTATCCCTATCATAGCTTATTCTTTTTTCCCATCTTCTAATCTTAATATTTGGCTATCTACCAGACCTATCTTGGCACAGATTTATGCCTTCCCCTTAGCTACTGCAACTATGGCTTCTATTTTAAGTTTCGTATTTTTTTCCCTATCTTTTTACAAGAAAAATAAACAAATACGGTTTTACTCTGGCATTTTGCTCTTATTATCGCTCATATTACTATTATTCGGAACAGATAAAACCCTTTCTTCCACATCAAATAAGACTAAAACCTTAAAATTAGTAACTTGGAACGTCGCTAATCAAATAGAAGCACAACATATTGAGCGAATTTTTAGCCATTTTGATGCTGATATGGCTATATTCCCTGAACTAGCTACCAATATCAGAGGTGAGCAAGAAAACCAGAGAATCAAACTATTGTTTCATCAAGTTGGACTTTCTATAGCCAACTATGATATTTTTACTTCTCCACCTACTGACAGTGGAATAGCTCCTGTGACTGTGATTGTCAAGAAAAGTTATGGTTTCTATACAGAAGCTAAAACTTTCCATACAACACGGTTCGGGACAATTGTATTACATTCGAGAAAACAAAATATACCAGATATCATTGCTTTGCATACTGCTCCTCCTCTGCCAGGTTTAATGGAAATCTGGAAGCAAGACTTAAACATCATTCATAATCAATTGGCTTCAAAATATCCAAAGGCTATTATTGCAGGTGATTTTAATGCAACTATGCGTCATGGAGCACTTGCAAAAATAAGCTCTCATAGGGACGCATTAAATGTACTACCACCTTTTGAAAGAGGAACTTGGAATAGCCAAAGTCCAAAACTTTTTAATGCAACGATAGATCATATCTTATTGCCTAAAAACCACTACTATGTTAGAGATTTAGACATTGTAAGTTTTCAAAACTCTGATCATAGATGTATTTTTACAGAAATCACATTTTAATTATTTTATACTCTTCGACAATCTCTTCAAACCACGTCAGCGTCGACTTACCTTAGACATATGGTTACTGACTTCGTCAGTCTTATCGTAACCGCCCAATAACGAAGTATATTGAAAAATCTCCAGACTAGAGAACTCACGGATAGTTCCTAATCTGGAGATTTCTTATTTGCACTTTTCTTGTACAACTTTAGTCCATGGTAAATAAGCCTCTAAAACCTCTTTGTTTACGAGAGTTTCCTCGTTTGGAAGACATTCTAGAAGATAGGATAGATATTTCTCGCTATTTAATTGATGACGTTTAGCTGTTTCCAACAAACTCATAATAATAGCTGTTGCTTTAGCTCCTTCAAAACTTTGAGAAAACAACCAATTTTTACGTCCCATAACCAATGATTTAATGGCGCGTTCAGCTAGATTATTGGAAAGGACCAGATGCCCGTCTTTCAAAATGGTCTTAAAGGTTTCTTCATACTTGAGACTGTATTCAATTGCCCTTCCTAGTTTTGAACCAGGTAAAACTGACTGACGCCGACACCAAGCAAAGAAGTCTTCCATTAGGGGTTGGAGCTCTTCTTGACGTTTCTGTAGTCGTTCATCAGCTGGCAAAACCTCCCAGTCTCTCTCCAAGGCAAATAACTGGTCACAATAAGCTAAACCTTTAGCTCCTAAGGATGACTTATCTGCTTGCTTGGGGGTGGATTCAAAAAACTTCCTTCTCACATGCGCCCAACATCCAACAAGTTCAGCTTCTTCCAGTTGACGATAAGCAGACCACATGTCACAATGCACATATCCAGAATAATCTCCTAGGAATTCTTGTACTACTGAACCACTTCGACGCTGATCATGGTGGTACAGCGTGATTGCTTGCTTCTCAGCTTTCCCAGACAAAAAAGTCCAATAGTAGGTCAGATGGCTATCACTCTCTAGCACTCTATAAGAAGTTTCATCCGCATGAAGTAAGGGCTGAGTCAATAGTTTCTCTCGCAAGAGGTTATAGAGGGGCTCCAAATAGTATTGACTCGCCTTGATATGCCAATTAGAGATTTCCTTACGTGTGATTGGTAAACCCATCCTAGCCCAATCTTCTTCTTGGCGATAATTGGGGACCTTCAGATTGAACTTCTGATGGATGGTGTGAGCGATTATAGAAGCTGAGCCAAGGCTATGCGCCAAAGGGGCTTTAGGAATAGGAGCTTTCACAATTTTATCACTCGGATTTTTCTCACTGCATGCTTGGCATTTGTAAGAGTGTTGGATATGATCTATGCGTTTTAATTGCGCAGGAATAAAGACTAATTCTTGGCCTTAAAGACTCGCTCCAATCTCTTTTAGCTCTCCCTGACAGTCAGGGCAAATGCAATCCTCTAAGCGATGATGGAGTTCTTCTGAATCGAATTGGGCAAGAAGAGCTTGACGTTTCCCTTTAGCTTTCTTACGTTTATAGGTGATTTCTTCTCTTTCAACTGGGAACATCTCCATCTTCATCAGATGAAACTTCCTCCTCAAAAAGGCTGACTTGTCCAGATGGACAAACACTTTTCTCAGAGGATTTTCCATAGAGCTTTTGCGTTAGATAAGCCACTTGTTCACGCAGAAGGGCAAGTTCATTGGTGAGACTATCAATTGTAGCACTCTGTTGTTGAATGATTTTTAATAAGTCTTTCATCATCTTCCCTCTCTGTTTTCTAACTTTATTATACTAAAAAGAAAGTCCTCATTTCAATAGAAATCACGACTTTCTGATGAATTTATTTTTGGAGTGATAGAAAAGCCCTTCATCAGCCAGTCTACTTGTTCAGGTGTGAGAGCTTTGACATCCTTTTCTGTACTTGGCCAAGTCAACTTACCGTTCTCAAAGCGTTTATATAGTAGCCAAAATCCTTGACCATCCCAGTAAAGAGCTTTAAAGCGGTCTTTACGTCCACCACAAAAGAGAAAGACTTGACCTGAGAAAGGATCCAATTCAAAGTGGGTTTTAATGAGATAAGCCAGTGAATCAATGCCTTGTCTCATATCCGTTTTCCCACATACGAGATAGACCTGCCCTAGACTAGATAGATGAATTGTCATAGAGCAACACCTTATCCAAAAGCTGCTCTATCATTTCGAGATTGAGAGATTGAAAAAAACTTACTTCAAGCTTGCCAATACGAATTTTAAGCAGAATATCATTTCTCTTTTTAGAATCAAAACGACGAGATTGTGGAATCTCTACAGGAACAATAGGTTGTGGCATTAAAATATCCTCCAATAGTTTTACTTTACTAATAGTATACAGGAGGTCTTCCATGAATGATAGATACCTTGTTATGACGCGCTTACACTGTTTTGAGCTGACTTCGTCAGTCTTATCTACAACCTCAAAACAGTGTTTTGAGCAACCTACGGCTAGCTTCCTAGTTTGCTTTTTGATTTTCATTGAGTATTATATAAAATCACCCCTCTAGTGTTCATAAACTAGAGGGGGAATTTGTATCATACTATCGTTTAACGCACTTCTGCGTTCACTTTTTCTTCAAGTGATGCTTGGATTTTTTCCATGTAGCGTGCGACTTCTTCGTCCGTTAAGCTGTCTTCTGGATTTTGGAAAGTCAAGCTATAAGCCATTGACTTCATACCAAGTCCCAATTTTTCGCCTGAGAAGACGTCAAAGAGTTTGATATCTGTCAAACGTTTCACACCGGCAGCTTGGATAGCATCTACAACTTCTTGGTGAGTCACTTCTGCCTTGAGAAGGAGGGCAACGTCACGGCTAACTGCTGGGAATTTAGTGATTTCCACAAATGGAGCAGCAGGTTGAAGAGCAGCCTCGATGGCTGAAAGGTTGAGCTCAGCTACATACGTTTCTGGAATATCGTAAGCCTTAGCAGTGACTGGATGCACTTGGCCAAGGAAACCAAGAACTTGGTCACCGAGTGAAATGACTGCTGTACGACCTGGATGAAGGCTAGCGATTTCAGATGTTGCTGTATAGGTCACTTCTAGTCCCAAACGAGCAAATAGCGCTTCTAGGATTCCCTTAGCATAGAAGAAATCAACTGGAACTGCTGCTGTTTGGAAATCTTTTTCAGCAACCAAGCCTGTCAAGGCAAAGGCAAAGCTGTTGATTTCATTTGGAAGTTCTTCTTTTGGATTACCTGTTTGTTCAAAGACTTTTCCAATCTCGTAAAGGGCCAAGTTTTTGTTCTTACGAGCTACGTTATAAGCCACCGTATCAAGGATACCAGAAATCATATTTTGACGGAGGACAGAACGGTCCACTGTCATTGGCCACATGAGTTCAGTAAGGTTACTTGGTTGAGCCGTAAACTCAACTGCTTTTTCAGGAGTTGTTAGAGCATAGGTGATGATTTCTGTCAAACCTGCTCCTTCAGCAATCGTACGAACTTGGCGACGGAGTTTTTGTGTGGCAGTCAATTCACCAGCTGTACCATCGTCTTTTGGAAGGCTGGTTGGCAAGCGGTCATATCCATAGATACGAGCGATTTCTTCAAAGAGGTCCGCTTCGATGGTGATATCCCAACGGCGACGTGGGACGCTGACTGTAAAGCTGTCTGCATTTCCAGAAAGACCAAAGCCAAGACGACGGAAGACGTCTTCTACATCAGCATAAGAAAGCTCAGTTCCAAGGACACGGTTAACGTCTGCAAGAGTTGAAGAAACTTCCACATCAGAGATATCAAGTTCACCCGCTGAAACGATGCCCTTACGAACCGTCGCACCTGAAAGTTCTGCCATCATGCTAGCTGCCGCATCAAGGGCTTCGTTAACAGTTGCCACATTGATACCTTTTTCAAAGCGAGAAGATGACTCAGAACGAAGATTGAGACGTCCGCTAGTCTTGCGGATTGATTTTCCGTTGAAGACTGCAGCTTCAAGGACGACACGACTAGATTTCTCAGAGATTTCTGTTGCTTGACCGCCCATGACACCTGCAAGGGCTACTGGCTTGTCTGCGACAGTGATAACTAAGTCATTCATGTCCAAGTCACGTTCTTCACCATCTAAAGTCACCAATTTTTCACCAGCACGCGCTTCACGCACACGGATGTCTGTCCCTTCAAAGGTATCCAAGTCAAAGGCGTGCATAGGTTGACCAAAGTAGAGAAGGATATAGTTGGTCACGTCCACTACGTTATTGATTGGACGGATACCTTCGTTCATGAGAAGGTTTTGCAACCATTGTGGACTTGGTGCGATAGTCACATTGTCCAAGATACGAGCGGCATAGTAAGGCGCCTTGTCTGTCTCAATGCCCACAGAAAGAGCATCTGCTGCAGCTTGGTCAGTTTCTGAAAGAGTAAATTCTTTAAAGTTGACTGCCTTGTCATAGATGGCCGCAACCTCGTGAGCCACCCCACGCATAGAAAGAGCGTCCGCACGGTTAGGTGTAATTGAAAGTTCGATGATTTCATCATCCAAGTCTAGATATGAGAAGACTTCCTCACCTGGAACGGCATTTTCTGACAAGATTTGGATGCCATCTGCGAATTCCTTAGGCACAACTGAGTCAGAAATTCCCAATTCGCCAAGCGAACAGATCATTCCAAGTGACTCTAAACCACGGATTTTTCCTTTTTTGATTTTGTAGTTGTCAGCGATGCGAGCTCCCGGAAGAGCCACCATAACCTTGATACCAGCACGCACATTTGGGGCACCACAGACGATTTGACGGGCTTCTTCTTCGCCAACGTTAACCTGACAAACATGGAGGTGAGTTTCTGGCACATCTTCACAAGACAAGACCTCACCGACGACAATTTTCGAGAGACCAGCAGCCGGTGATTCGACACCTTCTACCTCGATCCCTGTAGTTGACATTTTTTCAGCCAACTCTTGTGATGGCACATCAATGTCCACCAATTCTTTTAACCATTTATAAGATACAAGCATAATTTAGTTCTCCAGAATGACAGTTGCCACTCTAGTTCTTTTCCTTTCCTATCATTTCAATAGAAGAATCATCTTCTTACCTTAATTTCTTTTTCAGTAACCAATCTGTATCTACTTTTTGACCAACCATAAAATGATGTTGGCTAAATTTTTCAAAACCATATCGATTATAAAACGCTTGAGCTTTTGTATTATGCTCCCAAACACCTAACCAAGCCCAGGAAAAACTATTTTTGGTAGCAAGTTCAAGAGCAAATTCAAACAGTTGCTTACCGAATCCAAATCCTTGGAATTTTTGTAGCACATAGAGGCGTTGAATTTCAAAAGCATCCTCTAATTCTCTCTCACTCTGAGCACTTCCCCAGTTGACTTTGAGAAAACCAGCTATCTCCTCTTCATGCATAATGAAATAGGTTTCAGATTCTGGATTTTCCAACTCAGTTGACAAAACTCTCAAACTATAAGCATCTTCAAAGTATTCCTGTAACTGCTCTTCCGTATTATCATGAGCAAATGTTTCACGAAAGGTTTGTTTGGCAATTTTAGCCAACACCTCAACATCTGCCATTTCTACTTTTCTAATCATTATTTAAACTGCTCTGAGAAGCGAACATCTCCTTGGTAGAAGCCACGAATATCGTTGATTCCGTAACGGAGCATAGCTACACGCTCTTGTCCAAGACCAAAGGCAAATCCAGAGTAAACAGTCGCATCGATACCACTCATTTCAAGGACACGTGGGTGAACCATACCGGCCCCCATAATTTCGATCCAACCAGTTTTCTTACATACGTTACAGCCTTCTCCACCACACTTGAAGCAAGAAACATCCACCTCAACAGATGGCTCTGTGAATGGGAAGTAGGATGGACGCAAACGAATTTGACGCTCTTCACCAAACATTTTTTGGACAATCAACTGAAGGGTTCCTTGAAGATCAGCCATAGAGATATTTTTCCCAACAACCAAGCCTTCAATTTGGTGGAACTGGTGACTGTGGGTCGCATCGTCCGTATCACGACGGAAGACACGCCCTGGCGAGATCATCTTCAAAGGACCTTTTGAAAAATCATGGGCATCCATAGCACGCGCTTGAACTGGAGACGTGTGAGTACGGAGTAAGATTTCTTCTGTGATATAGAATGTGTCCTGCATATCACGGGCTGGGTGGTCTTTGGGAAGGTTCATACGTTCAAAGTTATAGTAGTCTTGCTCCACTTCAAAACCATCCACGACTTGGTAACCCATCCCAATGAAAATATCTTCGATTTCCTCACTGGTTTGTGTCAAAACATGACGGTGACCAGTCGCAACTGGACGACCTGGAAGTGTCACATCGATACTCTCGCTAGCCAGTTGAGCCGCGACTTTCTTTTCTTCCAATAGTTTAGCTGTTTCTTCAAAAGCTGCTGTCAAGACATCACGAGCTTCATTGACGTGTTTCCCAATGATTGGACGCATCTCAGCAGAAACATCTTTCATCCCTTTGAGGATTTCAGTAAGCGAACCCTTTTTACCAAGGACAGAGACACGCAAATCTTGCATCTCTTTTTCATTTTCAGCAGTAATCTGCTTCAAGCTAGCCAGCGTTTCTTCACGAAGTGCTTTTAATTGTTCTTCAATAGTTGACATAATTCCTCCATCAGTCGCTCGTAGATAAAAAGAAAACCACATGCCAAAAACTCCACTCGGAGCGTTGACACGCGGTACCATCCGTTTTCATCTGACAAGTCAGACCTTCATTTCTAAATCCATGCGCAAGTGAATTCACCCAGCTTTCATATAGAGAGCTTGCAGTCACGGCTCTCCTCCCTGATATACTTCCCTTGAGTTACTAGTTTTGCAGATTCCTATTCAATTACTACATAGTTTATCAGATTTTTACCATTCTTGCAAGACCTATCTCACTTCTGCTTGTTAGATGTGATTCGAATGTGATAATGGCAACAGTCTCACTAAAGAAATGAAAATCATACATAGAAATTTTTAAAAATTTTCTCTATCGTAAACCTGCCACTAGTTCAGAAACTATACTAGCTGATTCCAAACGTAGTATGGTCATTTCATCTACCTTCCCTAATAATGGCATTGCGCCATACCAAACAATGGTCTTGTTTACCAAAAGAATGGGCGTGACTATTTTTGATTGAGTAAAAGATACTTTAATTTTCTGGCTCTTCAACTGGTCTAGCCATGCTTTATTTGCAACCGTCTCTGGTATACATATCTCAATTTTACTAATCCTAAATTCTTTTAGAAATTTCATCAGTTTTGTCTGGTGCACATAAGGTAAAATAAGCATACATTCCTGTCTTTCCCCTGCCAAGTCCTCTCTCAACACCTTCTCATATCTACTATCAACATAAACGAATGGTTTCTCCTCACCCTCGATGACACGATAATCCATTTTTCGATAAGCTACTTGTCGTTTCTGAAACATCTTTTCTAAATAAGGAACATGAATATCCACATAATCGAAAATACGCACCAAAGACTTATCCTTGTAGTTTCGATGAATCCGACCTGCATACTGAATCAAATTATTTTTCCAAGAAAAGGGCGCTGCCAAGATAAGCGTGTCTAGCTGAGGCAAGTCAAAACCTTCGCCAATGTATTTTCCAGTAGACAACAAAACAAACCCTTTATCTAGCTGTTCTAATGTCTTCAATAAACTTGTTCTCTCTTGGACTTTGGTTTTTCCGCTAATAATGTAACAGTCATCAACCTCTTTCTCTTTCAATAACTTTTCAAAGACATCTATCTGTTGAATTCGATTGACTAGAACCAAGATATTCCGCCCTTCTGCCACTTGGTCTAGAATATCCTTGAGAATCATCTGATTCCTCACTGAGTCTGTCGCAATCCAATCACTAAGCTGTATAAAATTACTTGCTTTGGTCTTTTCAATCTCCAAATGACCAAAAGAAGTGAATCTTAATTGCAATTGCCGTTTAAAATCCGTTTCCCTCTTATCAGCAGTATGGAGTATCTCACCAATTCTCTGAAAAACAATAGGTTCATGACCATTCTTACGTTCAGGCGTAGCCGTCAAACCGTAAAGATACTTCCCTCTAAACTGTGCCACAACTTTTTCAAACATCAAAGCAGAGACATGATGACACTCATCCACAATCATCATCTCATACTTATCCAAAAGACTTTGACTATTTTCCAACTTAAATAGAGATTGGATCATAACGACATCAACCAGTCCACTCAGCCATTTCTTAGTCCCACCGTACTGCCCAACATAGCCTATTACCTTTTCACGACCTGATGCCGTATAACGGGTAGCTTCTTCCTCTTCGAAAGTCAAAAAATGGTTTAAACGATCCAGCCATTGGTCTAAGAGTTGCTTATTATGAACTAGGATAATTGTTTTGGCCTTCCTTTCAGAGATGAGAGCAGCACCTAAAACGGTCTTCCCAAAACCAGTCTCCGCATGGAGTAAGCCATTTTCTTTGGAAATCATATCTGACAGGGCTAACTCTTGCTCAAAAGTGAGTTCTCCCTTAAATTCCACTCTAATAGACCTTTGTACCTTTCTCCTATCTTCCACAGATACCTGCTTAAATTTATCTTGCAATGGATACAGCAAGCCTCTTGGCAGCCATAAATAATGATAAGATTCTCCAAATAAATACATTCGCTCAGGAATTTGATAGGTTGGCTGTCGCATAGCCTGCTTTAAATAAAATTCGGGATTAGAAAATGAAGCCATATTTTTCAAGAAAAACAGTGTCTTGGGTGTCACAGACGATTTTTCAAGTTGGATCATATTGGATAAGACGACCTTCAACTCCTTATCCAATTCTTGCTTGCCTAACTCCTCTTGGATTAACAATGCCACTTTAGCAGTTGAAACCCTCTGAATTTCTTGTAGATACCTCCATTGGTCTTCATAAGGCTGAAACTGTTCATCCACAAAGACCGTTCTCCCTTGATGGTAAGCTTCTCCTTGAAAAGGCAAGGCAATCAAATTTCCAAATCCCCCCTTAGGAAGGACATCCTGATTTGGAAACATGCGATCAAAAGAATCAAAGGACAGTTGCATACTTTCCTGCATTGCCAGTTCTAACAGTTTCTTTCCAAACAAGCGAGCCTCTCGACTCGGAATCGCTTCCTCAAAGAAGAACCAAATATGGAGTCCGTGACCCGAACGAGAAATCTCTAAATGGGCTTCCATCTGGCGTTCCCTGGCTATTCTTCGAATGGTTAAACCAGCTTCTTTCCAATCTCCTTCATCAAAATCCAGTACCAAAAAATAACAGCTATCATCTAAGTGCATAGGAAAGATACCGATAGCTGTCTCCCCACGAAAATGAGATTTCAAAACGGAGTCCGTTAATGTCTGGAAACTCCGTTTTTCAGGCGGCAACTGCTTCCAACCATAATCATAGGATGGAAAATACTGAATTTTCCCTTGATCATTGATAAAACTCTTAGCATAAACATCATAACGGCCAGCAAACACGGAGGTAAACAATTGTAATTTTTCTTGCGTCGTCAAGCGACTACGTTGAAGTTGGAACATCTCCTCGAACTGAGAGCGTTCCATAACAAACTGACTCTTGTCTTTAAGACGTTTACACAAGAAAAACTCACTATCCCCATTAAAAGAAGAAAAGACATCAAGTACTTCTACCACAATTCCATCCAAAGACACAAAAACAGCCATAAGAGTCACCTCCTTGATTCCTATAGGCTGATTATAACAAGAATAGCTGAAATTGTACACGAAAATAAAATCCGAATAGCACTGAAAGTACGAGATAAATAGAGTTTAAACGAGCAATCTATAAAATTAAAAAAACACATATTATCAAGCGACCTAAATCTTTGATGATATGCGTTTTCTTGTAGGAATATTTACTTCATTTTTTTCCTAAAATTCAATGTTTACTCAGTATTAGGATTTTTAAAGATCGAGTTCTAGATACATCTTTTCTGATGACAGATCATTTTGACCACCGAGCAAGAGATTTTCAAAAAAAGCTGTTAAAAACTCAGGACGTCGCTGTAAAATCTTTGCATTATCTAATACCAAGGCATCACGAAAATACTTGGCATGTTGCTGAAATGGTGTATTATCAATATCAAAACCAAACTCACGAAGATACTGAATCAAAAAAACCGTTACTGTCCGGGTGTTTCCTTCACGAAATGGATGAATCTGCCAGATTCCTGAAATAAAATGTTGGATTTTTTTAATCACATCCGCCTGAGTTAGTGTCGCATATGCAACTTGTTTTTCCTGATTAAAATCATAATCCAAGGTCATTTGAATCATAGAGTAATCAGAGTACACAACACTTTCACCACTCAAAACAGGTTCATTCTTTGTGATATTGGTCTGACGAAATTGCCCCACTGGAATAGAGGACTCAAATATATCTTGAAACAACTCCTTATGAATAGCAAGTAAGGTCGCAGGACTAAAGCTAAAGCCTCTTCGAGATAATAGTTCCACGATACGAAGAGAAACCAAGTCTGCCTCCTCCGTACTTGCATCAATGGTATGATGATAAACCGTTGCATCCTCATAAACCTGCTCATAAGTCAGTTCTCCCCGAGACTGTTTCTCAGCCAAAGATTCCATATACGCTGATGGCACTAGATTATCAACTTTCTGCAGACCAAAACCAATCTGCCATAAGTCACGCTTAGCTTCATAAGACAAGTTTGGGTGGTCAATGTTGTAAGTTGGTTGCATAGAAAGTTCCTTTCAATTGTTTTTCTTCAGCGACTGAATAATATGATTATCAAGATATATCTGAATAAATGGGCCAGTAAGTCTGACGCGCAGACTTATCGAAGTCATTGGCATACACCACTCTGAACTCATTGGTCTGTTCAAATCCCAACTCAATTCTCCCAACACCTGAGAAGAATGCAGCAATCTTATACTTCTCAGGTCGGTTCGAACTTAGAGGTTTTGTTGTGTAGTGAGTTGCTTTCTAAAATGTTAGTTATATTAGTAGTATTTTGATAATTGTAAATAATTGTATTTTATCTTTTTATTGGATATTAAAATATCTTTTTGGCCCTATGTTTTTACTTACTCCTATGGATTTATCAACAATTTCCTTTTATACAATTAGGTACTTTCATCATCAATGTGTGTTATTGATTATTCTTTTTGGTTTTGCTCTTATCAATGCTTTCACTTGTTCTGATAGATGTATCAATGATTTTCTCTCTTCGTTAATTTCCTCTTCTACAATTTGTATACTTTTATCATCAAGGTTTGATATTACATAGCCTTTTACATCATTAAATTCTTCTTTAGAATGAGCTAATGAATTGCGTTTATCTATCATTTGCATCCAATCATTTAATAATGATGTATTGTGGGTTATATCACGTTTACTAAGATGATTATTTTTAAAATCTCTATAGAGAGATTTATAATTTCTAGAATCTGTTAAGTCAACATTTAATATTTTTTTTAACTCATATTCTATCTCAGCATTTTCACTCATATACTCTCCTCTAAGAGCATTTAGTTCATCCCACTTTGATAAACTAATTTCAATGGCTTTCTGAAATTCATGTTCAATTACTTCATCGCTGGGAGAGGATAAATTGATAATCATAGTATTATTTAATAATCCTAGATTATCTTCCTCGTTAATTTTTGTTATTACTGTCTCCTTTATCTCATCATAATTTTTTGAATAAAGAATAAAAAATTGCTTATATTTTTCTCGACTTCTTACATCGTTTAAAAATTCAATACCATTATCAATACCATTCTCATATTCTTCTCCTAAATTAAAATCGGATATAAAGAAATCGATTCTTTTAGAAGTATCATCCAAAATTTTTCTGGCATCTCCAATACTTTCACATAAATAACAATTATCTCCTAATAATTGATAACCTTTATCTTCTATAGCTTTTTTTACTATTTTTAAATAATCGTGAAAAGCATCTTCCATCTCATCTTCTAACCAAATAATACTAATATCTCTACGCATTTTCTAATTATCACCTAATTCAATTATAAAGCTTGTTTCTTCTGTATTTGAAACCACTTTAATTTCCCATTTAAATTTTTTACAAGTTTGTTTAATTATATACATCCCAACTCCTGTCCCATTCTCTTTAGTAGTAAATCCTAATCTAAAAATATCGTCCTTATTGACTATTTCAGAAGATAATGGCTTGTTAGAAGATATAACTAATTTATTTTCTTCATCAATAAATTTAAATATAATTTTATCTGCTAGTTGATCCATAGCATTTATAATAAAATTATCTAGTATCATACCTAAATCAAAAATATGTACTCTGGAAGTATGAGGATTATTTGAAAAATCAATTATAATCTCTAAATTTTTATAAGACAGACTGTTTAAATAACTCTTTATATAACTTTTGACATTAATGTATTTCCTTCCTTTTACTTCAGAAGTATTTAATTTTAGCACTTGATTTTTTATTGTAAATAATTTTCCAGAAGATTTTTTTAGACTAACAACATACTCGCTCACTCGTTCAAAATCATCTGTCGATTTAAAATCTGCAACAATTTTTTTATTTACTGAATCTATGTTTTTATACACTCCAGTTAATTCATGAGCCAACAAATTTTGTTGCGCAGAATTATTGCTTCCAATTAAAACATCCTTTCTTTTACTTTCCTCCTCTGCTACGTCTCTAGCTATTTCTGCTTCTTTCTGTTTTGTCTCTGCCAATTTTCTAGCTAACTCAGCCTCCTGACATTGCTGTTCTGCAATTTTTTTATTTTCTTCTGCTTGCTTTCTTTTTTCCTCTGCAAGTTGTTCTTTTCTTTCTATTTTCTCCTTCTCTTCTTGTCGAATCTTTTCAACTTCCTTACGCACTACAGTACCAATATTAACACGCTCAATTATCAACTTATTGATAATTGGTTTTAGCAACTCAATCAATAAAGTTATTCTTTCATCATTTCCTGATAATCCTTCACGATTTGAAGTTGAAATATCTTCCAAACAATCATTGTCTAAAATATCAAATGAGATTTCCCCTTCAATATAGTTACTGAAGGCTTGTGTGTTATTTAACTGTGGCATAAAATTTGATACTGCTAATTTATCTCTGACATAAAGTCTTAGCTGATTAGCCTTGTAAACATCATTCCTTATAAATCTATTAGTGGGATCATCTTTTGTATTTTCGGATGCTTCCGTCATATTAATTGTACTATGAATTCCTATCCAACCAGTCAATTCATAATCAAACTCTTTGGTTATTCCATGTATAGTTAAAAAATTTCTCTTTCCTTTCAAATTTATTTTAGTAACGTCTGATGGACTTAATTTCTTTACCTGACGTAACTTATTGGATACTTCCTTTAAATCTGCGTTTATTTTCACTGAGTCATTTAACAATTCGTTTTCAACGATACCATCAGAAGTTTGAAAAAAAGCATACAAATTTTTAAATCCAATTATTTTAGAAACTTTTGAAAATTCTATCTTCTGTTTTGATTTAGTCTTGTAAGCCACTTCGATAACTGCACCAATATTGTTTAACAAATAATAGTTAGCTAAAGTCATCTTCAAAGAATCCAACTTTCCCTCTGCAAATCCAGTCAAATCAACTCCAACTGATTTTATTAAAGTTCCTGATTCGAATGAATCCCAAACACTTTTATTTTCAATAGACACATCATTAATATCAACACGAATTAATTCAGGAATATCACTATCAGATGCGTTTGTGGAGTCTAGCATCCACGCTGTTTCAATTCCTCCTTTTTTAGAAACTATATAATATTTTTTTGACAAAAATAACGTTGCTAATTTTCCTATACCTTTTCTTCCCTTTGTCTTCTCAGATGACTCTTCTTTCGATAAGCGTCTGTTTCTCCCAATCAATGCGTATTTAGTAGATAAATCAACATAGCTCATTCCACTACCATTATCTAAAATTTCTAAGGTTGATTTCGATTTATCAATAGATTCTATATAGAGCTTAACATTTGTTGCACCAGCATCTAAACCATTAGCTATTAATTCAGATATTGCACTCCAGTTATTACTATACATTTGCTTTCCTAACAAGTTTAAAGCAAAATAAGAGAAGTTAAATGGGATACTGTTAGTTTCTATCATAATTAAACGCCTTTATAATTTATTTTCCTCGAAAAATTTCTTTATTCTATTAGCTAAATGAATACTTAAAATTGGAGGAACAGCATTACCAATCTGGGTATTAATTGCTTGTAGACCTCCGACAAACTTATAATTATCTGGAAAAGACTGTATTCTTGCACCTTCCCTTGCAGTCAAAGCTCTATTTTGACTAGGATGAATGCACCGTAAGGAGGATGGAGTTGATAAATTATTTGTTATGGTCGTTGAAGGTCTATCCCACCACAATCTACCGTAAGTATTACTATATCCTGAGGTTAAATAAAGTGCTCTATCTAACAATCCATCTTCTACCATTCTATTTATATCATTCTTACCTTGTCCTTCCTTAAGTGCAGCCATAATTTTCTGCAATCTTTGTCCATGATTACGACTTACATGATTAAATAATTGATCTTGATTACCTCTCATTAAAATTTGATAATCTGTTTGCGGATCTTCCACATATTGGTCCGCTCTGTCATTATTTCCTAAACTAGGTAAATCTCCAATAGCATCTCTTAAATTGAAGGGATTTTCAGAAGTACACTTTTCTGGAAAATTCCATTCAAACTCAATATTTAAATCATTTCTTACACCAATTAAAAAGACGCGTTCTCTATTTTGTGGAACACCATAATCCTTAGCATTAAGTAATTCTGTATAAACGTTATATCCATGAACATTTCCAAAGCTAGATAAATCTTTAAAACTTTCTTTTACATTTCGAATAATTGGGCCATTTTGCTCGTTTTTCATGGTTAGCAAACCATAAACATTTTCAAATACAAACATTTTAGGTTGGATAAATGAAAGTATCCTTCTATATTCACGATACATTTTTGCTCTCTTATCATACTGTCTCTTGCCAACCGTACTAAAGGACTGACAAGGTGGGCCACCAATAACTAAATCAACTCTTTTTGAACTGATTCCTTTGGATTTTAAAAAATGTTCGTCTATATTAGCAATATCTTCCTCAATCATAGTAACTCTAGGATAATTTTGTCTGAAAGCTTCTGCTGCGTCATGATTGAATTCATTTGCAAATCTAATGTTAAAGTCATTTCGGGAAACAAATTTATTATTTTTAATTGTATTCTGAAAGCCAAAAGTCAATCCTCCAGCACCAGAAAATAAATCTACAACTTCTATCATTTCTTACCCTTTTCAAAAAATATTCTCAGTTTCCATTATACCAAAAAACACGGCTCATCACCGTGTTTCTGTGTTTATTTAACGAGTTTCTTCATCTCATCAATACGTGCGACGGTCGCGTCGTATTTCGCTTGGTAGTCAGCTTGTTTGTCGCGTTCTTTTTGGACGACTTCTGGTTTGGCGTTGGCTACGAAGCGTTCGTTAGAGAGCTTCTTACCAACCATATCCAGTTCTTTTTGCCATTTAGCCAGTTCCTTATCGAGACGAGCCAGCTCTTCTTCGACATTGAGAAGATCAGCCAGTGGCAAGTAGATTTCTGCTCCTGTGATGACGCTTGACATAGCTAGTTCAGGCGCAGGAATATTTGAGGCGATCTCCAAGTGTTCTGGATTTGTGAAGCGTTTGATGTAGTTGACATTGCTGTTAAAGAAGGCTTCCAAGTCACTATCGCTGGTCTTAACAAGGATTGTGATTGGCTTGCTTGGAGCTACATTTACCTCCGCACGCGCATTACGAACGGCACGGATCAAGTCTTTGAGGCTTTCGACACCAGTGTGGGCAACAAGGTCTTCAAAGGCTGGGTTAACAGTTGGGTATTCTGCTGTAACGATAGAGCCTTCTGAGATTTGTCCAAAGATTTCCTCTGTCACGAATGGCATGATTGGGTGAAGAAGACGAAGGATCTTGTCCAAAGTATAAAGGAGAACAGAACGTGTGATGACTTTCTCTTCTTCGTTATCGCTATAAAGGACTTCCTTAGTCAACTCAACGTACCAGTCCGCAAACTCGTCCCAGATGAAGTTGTAGAGGATGTGTCCAGCAACACCAAATTCAAACTTGTCAAAGTTTTCAGTGACTTTGCCGATCGTTTCATTGAGGTTGTGGAGAATCCAGCGGTCTGTGACATTTCCAGCTTCCTTGTTAACCACTTTTTCCACATTAGCCGTTGCTTGCTCAAGGGTCAAGCCTTCATTGTTCATGAGGATGTAGCGAGAGATGTTCCAAATTTTGTTAATGAAGTTCCATGAAGCATCCATTTTCTCGTAAGAGAAGCGCACGTCTTGCCCTGGTGCAGAACCGTTTGAAAGGAACCAACGAAGGGCATCGGCACCGTATTTCTCGATAACATCCATTGGGTCAATCCCGTTACCGAGAGATTTAGACATCTTGCGTCCTTGCTCATCACGAATGAGACCGTGGATAAGGACGTTTTGGAATGGCTGACGACCAGTAAATTCCAAGGATTGGAAGATCATACGAGACACCCAGAAGAAGATGATGTCGTAACCTGTAACCAAGGTTGAAGTCGGGAAGTAGCGTTTGAAGTCTGCTGAGTCGACATCAGGCCAGCCCATAGTTGAGAACGGCCAAAGAGCAGAACTGAACCAAGTATCCAAAACGTCTTCGTCCTGAGTCCATCCGTCGCCTTCTGGAGCTTCCTCGCCGACATACATTTCACCCTCGGCATTGTACCAAGCAGGGATTTGGTGCCCCCACCAGAGCTGACGAGAGATAACCCAGTCGTGGACATTTTCCATCCATTGGAGGAAGGTATCGTTGAAACGAGGTGGGTAGAATTCAACTTTGTCCTCTGTGTCTTGGTTGGCAATAGCATTTTTCGCCAATTGGTCCATCTTAACGAACCATTGTGTAGACAAGCGTGGCTCAACCACTACACCAGTACGCTCTGAGTGACCAACACTGTGGACACGTTTTTCGATTTTAACAAGGGCACCGATTTCTTCCAGCTTAGCAACGACTGCCTTACGAGCTTCGAAACGGTCCATGCCTGCAAATTCGAAAGCCAAATCGTTCATGGTTCCGTCGTCGTTCATGACGTTGACTTGTGGTAAGTTATGGCGTTGACCAACCAAGAAGTCATTTGGATCGTGGGCAGGGGTGATTTTCACAACACCTGTACCAAACTCAGGGTCTGCGTGTTCGTCGGCAACGATTGGGATGAGTTTATTAGCGATTGGAAGGATGACATTTTTTCCGATCAAGTCCTTGTAGCGTGGGTCTTCTGGATTGACCGCAACGGCAACGTCCCCAAACATAGTCTCAGGACGAGTTGTGGCAACTTCAAGGGCGCGTGAACCGTCTTCCAGCATGTAGTTCATGTGGTAGAAAGCACCTTCAACGTCCTTGTGGATCACCTCGATATCAGAAAGAGCTGTGCGAGCTGCTGGATCCCAGTTGATGATAAACTCACCACGGTAGATCCAGCCTTTCTTGTAAAGGTCCACGAATACTTTGCGAACCGCTTTTGACAAACCTTCATCAAGAGTGAAACGCTCACGAGAGTAGTCTACTGAGAGCCCCATCTTGCCCCATTGTTCCTTGATAGTAGTGGCATATTCGTCTTTCCATTCCCAGACCTTCGTCAAGAAAGATTCACGACCTAGGTCATAACGTGTAATGCCCTCTCCACGCAAGCGCTCCTCAACCTTAGCCTGAGTGGCAATCCCAGCGTGGTCCATCCCCGGAAGCCAAAGCGTATCAAAGCCTTGCATGCGTTTTTGACGGATGATGATATCTTGCAAAGTCGTATCCCAAGCGTGACCAAGGTGAAGTTTACCTGTAACGTTTGGTGGTGGAATCACGATCGAATAAGGCTTAGCCTTTTGATCGCCTGAAGGCTTGAAAACATCAGCGTCAAGCCATTTTTGGTAACGACCAGCCTCAACCTCGGCTGGATTGTATTTAGGTGAAAGTTCTTTAGACATGTGTTTGTCCTTTCTAGTTAGTAACAAGATTGTAAAATTCTTCTAATAATTTATCGCGGCGTTCTGTTATATTTTTTTCTTCAAAATTTTCTATGTTATCTCGTATATCTTTAATAAGATTTACATTAGAATTCTCGTACATACTTTTCTTATCAGTAGAATTGGTGTGTTCAGTATTCTCTAGTAGAACAAGATTTCCTAAATCATAAACAATGTCACCAAGTTCATTTTGATTTTCTCTATCAACAATGTGCTCAATTGATAAATCATACACATATTTCAAAGCTTTATTTGCAGTGTTTTTACCATCTAACCTAATTCTCTCAGTTTCAAGAGAAACTAGAATATATTTCGCTAAATCTCTCGCTTTTAAATCTTTTGCTCCTTTTATTTTATTACCTTTGTCAAAAACTTTTTTACTTTTCTTTATTAATTCTATGCTAGGAGAAACTGTGTCTAATTGATCTTTTATAAAATTATTTAAAGAGGAAGTGTCTAGCTTCTCTGCATTAAATTTATTTGCCATTTGTTTATAAATAGCTTGAATTTTATTGGTTGTTGAAGGACCTCCCGTAGCTTTTATAGAATTAAGAACATTGTATTTTGTCACCATTGAAATAATTGATTTAAATTGTTTACTTTTTATACGGTTATCATTCATAGCATTAAATAAACTCAAGAATGCCATTCTAAACTGTGAGTATCCTGATGCTTTCAATATCTCCAAATTTTTCTTAATAATAAAGTTATCATCCTGATTAAAATATTTTTTAGTTCCAAAAAGATCATCATCTTCAGATGGATTGCATATAACTCTATAGAATTCTACATACTTTATACAATTATCTAAAAAATTACTATATTCATCTTCAGAAATTTTCTTCGTAAAAGTTTCGAATAATTTAGTTTGAGTTGTGTTAATTCCAAGAGAGTTAAAAAAATAATAGAAATAATCCGAAATATTTTCGTCAAGTTTATAAAGTATATCTGTTATGTGATTCCACTTTCTAGATGTCTCATCATGTTCATCATCTAAAACTTCAAAAATCCGGCTCTTAATTAGATCAATTTCACTTAATCTTAATCCCTTAGAATTGAAATTTTGATAAATTTTATTAACATCTTTTTCATCAACAGAATAAATACAAATAACTGTTGAATTAAGCAATTGTTTCCCTAAATAATCTATGTATTTGATGTAATCCTTAGGATCCCATATAATATCAGGTTCTTTACTATTTAACCCTTCCAAAAGCCTTTCTTGTAATAATTGATCTTTTATGAAATCAAAAGCTTTTCGTAGAGTCTCTTGAGAAGTATTTGTTGTTTCTTCTTTAGAAGCATCATGTGTACCTAGCTTCAGAATATCATAAGGGAGAATCGGATTCAGATTTTTATTAACTAATCTAGTTTTTGTCACTGTCTTTCCATCAGAAAAATGAGGAAAAATTAAATTAGTATTATAACCATGTGAATAAGATTCATCATCTCCTGTATTAACATTATATGATTCTATAATGTCTTTGATACATGCTAAAAATAAAGTCATGGTTGTAAGACGTTGCTGACCATCAATAACCTTATATGGCTTTTCAACACTGGCTTTTGTAACATCTCCAACCAATAAAATTGTTCCAAAAAAATAATCTGTTATTTCTGTTTCAAAAACTACTTTTTTTCCACTTACTGACAATGAGAGGTTCTTTCTTATATCAGAAATAAAATCCCTATATTGCTCTTCTTTCCAAGAAAAGTCCCTCTGAAAATTTGGCACTTCATATATATTTCGTTCAGCGAATACTTGTTCTATTCTTTGATCTTTTGTTCTAAAATTCATAATTCCCTCCTGTTACGTAAATCCTAAAATAGCCCCTGCCATCTACATGACAGGGACGAATGTATTTATCCGCGGTACCACCCAATTTCGGGCAGTTGCCCGCAACTCTCGTCTTTAAAACAAAAAGACACTTTTATTTCAATTTTTCATCCATTAGCAACTAGTTTTGACACATTTGTGGACTTCTCAGCACCGCCACTTTCTGTAAAATGCGGGATTCAAAACACCTCTAATGGCTCTATTGTAGCAAGATTTTGACGGAAATGCAAGGCACAAGAAAAATTACTTGAATTTGATGCCATTTTCTTTCAATTTCTTGATGGTAGCTGGGCCGATTCCTTTCAAGGCAAGGAGTTCTTTTTCAGTCCAGTTTTTGAAATCTGAAGCAGACTTAATTCCTTCATCATAGAAAGTCTTAGCACGATCAAGTGGAAGTCCACCCAAGTTTGCTGCAAAATCTTCTACAGAATTGGCTACTTTTTGAGCTTGCTCTTTGGTAGCTTCCACTGCTTGTTCAACTTTTTTAGAAACAGCCTTACCAGCTTGGCTTGCTGACTGTTCTGCACGTTTCACGACTTTCTTTGTCTCTTCTACAACCTTAGTCACAGTACTTGAAAAAGCGCCTGCACGACGGAGGCTATTTCGTAATTGTTTTTTACGATTGAGTTTCTTTGACATGATAAAATCCTTTCAATAAAAAACCCCTGTTCTGACAAGGATTTAATATAAATATTCTATCAAGATTTTAGTAAAAAATCAAGAATCTATCTCATTTAATAATTCCGCTCACCAAACAATCCCTCTGGTAAATCATGGAATCCCTTACCTGCCTTGAAGTTTTCAAACTTACCAAGCAAGAACTGATAAGCATCCAAGCGGCTTTCGTAGCGAATTATGGCATCTTTGGCACGTTCGTCTTGGTCTTCTTCGTAGACTTTTTGGCTTTCCTTATGCGCCATGTCGTTGATCATAATCTGGGTATTGACCCAAGCTTCAAATTCCTTCATAAATTCTTGTTCGTAACTCATTTTTTCTCCTTATTCTAATCCACGGAAATAGTCCGTGTCAATCTCACGGTAGGGTTGAATATCCTGAACATACTCCAGCACTCCTTGGAATTTTCCCTCTTCATCGTGCACTGCTGCGTAGGTGATGTGGACAAACTTACCTCGCGACTCAGACTTGAACCACATTTCATACTTATCCTTGGTCCCCTCACGAAGCCCCTTCATGATAGTCTTGACCTTGTCCAAATACTTAGGCGGATGGCAGAGTTCAACATTGCGTCCGACTTGGGACGGCGTCCGTTTGAAAATCATCTCATCAGCTGGCGTATTGTCATTGTAATACTGGAAAATATCGTCTTTATTGACAAAGGTAATCTCCATAGGGAGGTGATTGAGGATGAGATTGGCCTGCTCGACCGATAGATAGCCATTCCCAAAAGTCTGCTGACTATGACGGTCCAGCACTGTTTCCTTTTCCTTAGGGGTAAAGGTAATGGTAAACTGGCCTTCTGGCGTATCGATAACTTGCTGAACTTGACCCTCTACCGTATCTAGCTGCACAGGCTCCCCTGCACTCTTTTCCTCAACAAAACTCTGGCGTTCTGGCATCCATTTCTCAGACGGACGGATGATGGCATAACCATAGGCATCGCTCTCCTCCGCAATCTGAAGCCAGTCATCCTGAGTAAAGGACTCAAGGAGAATCATGAGAAGGATGGACTCTTCCTTGAAAATCATACTTTCAAACTCTGTCGCAAAGGCTTCAAAATCTTCTTTCACAGTGGAAATCGGCACTTCAGGTAGTGACTTGGCTGTCGCTAAAGCTGTTTGAAAGAGTTCCCTAATCTGGTCATCCACTCCCCACATAACTTTTGGGGGTGAATCGTGTCCATAGCGCTCCATGATAGGAAAGAAGAGTTCTTCTTTACGTTGGTAATGGATGTCAAATTGCCCCACAAGTCCCATCTGACGCACCAAGCCCTTGCGCATCTCCACCAGCATTTCTTCATCTTCCATAGACTCATAGGTATCTAACAATCTCCGAATGCGAATCAAGGCCGCACGGAGGGCTAGATTTTCTTCTTTGAAAATCCAAACTGGGTGACCTGGGTGCTCGGTATCTGCAACTTCGACATCCTTAACAGCATTTTTAAAAAGATTGGCATGGACATCACAGAGTTCCATGACATCTTCAAAGGTGACACCTGAGTCTGAGTTCATCAGCTCGTGCTCCATGAGGGAAATCTCGATGGCTGAAACACCTGTAAAGGTCGCATCAAAACGCTCCTGAACCGACTCAGGAGAGGCGCCATTATGCAATTCTAATAAAATATCCCGCAGGACATGAATCCGTTCATCTGCCATTAGTCTAATCCAATCACTTCGTAGCCATTTGCTTCCAGCGTGCGGACAATCTTGTCCATAGGAGTTCCTTCCAGCTTAGAACCCTGCTTAAGTGATACTTTGCGACCGACTGTGTTGCGCATCAAGGGATTGGCAAGGGGTTTAAAACCCAACTCCACTAGAATCTCTAAGACTTCTGGATGCTTGTCCACCACTTCTGCAACAGGAATTGACACATCGATGATATTGTCCATAACGACCTCCATTGTATGTTCTAAAATGATTTTACTGCTTATATTATACCATATGGAAAGAGATTAAAAAACTAGCAGTGGAGTTCCTGCTAGTTCTCTGCGACTTGAATTACGGACTAAATAAGTTTAAAGAGCCAATCCAATAGTTTAAATAATAGCTTGTAAAACAGCAATTGGACTGCAAAAGAGATGATCATCCAAAAGAATTTCACAATTCCAATAATCGGTTTAATAAAAAGAATGGCAAGAAGTCCCCAGAAAAATTTCATTCTCTCTCCTCTGGCTTGATGAGCCACCGAGCCGTATCCATTAACTTGTCTGCAATAAAAAGTTTCCCTAGACCGACAACGGCGTGGTCATCTTTCTTTATCGTCTTCATTACTTTTACACCTTGCACGGTCAAAAAGTAATTCCCATAAGTTTTAGCTAGAATTTTTATGAGTCCCATATTACTCTCCTTCGATGATTTCAGCCTCTTTTCGGATTGTTTCAACATCTTCTTGATATTGAACTTCACTATAGTTGACTAGCTTGGATAATTCTTTCTGCAAGCTTTCACCCATCGGTTTCATAGTTGCAAAGGTTAAACCACCTGAAATGATACCTCCCAAGATAGGAATAAATTTCCCCATTCCTTTGGCCAGCCCTCCCTTGGTCAGATTCACACCAAATATTTTTAAGACTTTTTTCAAAATAGGGTACCAAAGCGTCTTTGTTAAAGCTTTATTAGGTACTGTTTTCATTACCTGTTTGGCAATTGTTATACCACCTGCACGTAGCAAGGCAGCGGTTCCATTCACCCCCAACATGACACCTAGATAAAGCAAGAGGGTATTTTGAGCATCTTCGCTCAACTCATCGCGTGAAGCCCAAAGATCCTCATAACCATAAATATAACCTAATTCTTGAGCTAATTTTAAAGAAAAAGCATAAAATTGAGCTACATCCGCTGGTATGGTAATTGCCATGGCAAGTCCACCTGGTAATCCAGCAACAACAGAAGTTCCACTCGCTAATAAAACATTATCCCTAATACAGGCATTAGCCACTCGATCTAAGATTTCTTGAGATAAGAGAGACGTTGGGCCTTGTTCTAATAAGGTAGGAATGTCCTGTGGATCCAATTCTTTGGAAAACTTATCCACTAAAAATTTCGAACGATCAACCTTAACAACAGGTAGTTTCACCACTTGTTGCAATACTTGCATAGCCAACTCTTGTTCAGCCATATACAAACTCCTTTTACTTCTGTAAGTTATATTCTATGATAGCATACTCTTTTAAAGTATTTTCAAATTCCCCTCAAAAATTTTCAAAAAATCCTTAGCAACTTATTTGTTAAAGATTTTTAATAGTCTTTGTAGAGACAGCTAAAATATTCCACTCCTACCTTTACAACATGATATTCTATCTATGAACGATAGTCTATTATTGTTTTACCTAGAATGTCCCTTGAATAGGTACTAGCTATGAACTTTCGAGTTTCATTTTATAAATCCATAATTTCTTTTTTCTTTCGATCAAATTCTTCCTGAGATAGTATCCCTGCGTCTAAAAGAGATTTTAGTTTTGTAAGGGCTTCGATTTGTTCATCTAATGATAAACTTGGTTTCATTGCTTTTTCGTCTAAAGCTTGTGCCATATTCATACCAAAAATCATCCCTGCACCATCACCTAGACCATGTTGCTCCACTCCTGATGCAATTTTTTGTTGTGCTGCAATATTAGAAGCTTTCTGCGATACATCATCATAAGCTTTTAAATTCATCTTATTTGATGAAAATTGTTTAACCAATTCCTTAGATTCTGATGAGAACTCAATATTAGCAATGGCAACTTTTACAATCTCAAATCCAAAACGTTCTTTCCAAGTCCCTGCATACTGTCCATCATTCGATACTTGGGTTGCAAGAACTGAAGCTTGTGACGGCAATTGTGAAATACGATAAGTTGTGGACAAAGAATTAAGTGCAACAATAAAAGATTGGAGAAACTCTGTCACTATTTGTGATCTAGCTTGAGCACTGTCGAAAGTATAATAAGTCACATTGGCAGGAAGAAAATTTCTGATAAATTGCTTAGCATCTGTAATTTGGATAGAAAATGTTCCAAAAGCACGTACTTCTAAATCTGTCCCATAAAATAAATCATTATACATGACTGGACCGCGAGTCCCAAATTTAATATCACGAATTTCTCTCAAATTAACAAAGCAAATCTGTTTTTGCTGATCACTTTGACCACCGAATCCAACACGATGAACAACATTGTCAAACAGTGACTTTTTCAATCCATCACCGTTAAAAACACTGCTCTCACCATTTTGGTATTCATATCCACCTGGTTCTGTAATAATTTCCTCGATACCAGATTGACTAAAGATAAAGGCAGCAGTGTTTTCTGGAATAAAAATCTTGGATCCATTCGAAATAACACCTACAGATCCCTTCGTATTGACACCCCTACCATTATTACTTTCTTGAACAATACCGGGACTTACAGCTGTATGTTCATCAAAAGCTTGAACTGTGATAATTTCTTTCCACTGATCTGCAAATGTCCCACCGATAGAATCTGTGATGGCTTTTATCAACCCCATTTAATTGCCCCCTTATAAACTCTGCTCCATATCACAATAGGCACATCTTACTGTTTGCTTCACTTGACCTGACAAAGGTGCTCCACAAAAGCTACACTTGGTTGAAATCTTTTCTGGCTCTGCATCCTTAATCCCAAGCCCTGCTTTAAAAGTGTCAAATGTATCCTTAAATGTTTCTGCTAAAACATCTGCTCCAAACAAGCTACTATCCCCCAAGGTTTCAAAATTACTTGTATCCCCTGAAATCAATTTAATAATGTTTCTAGCCCACTTGTCAGTATCCTTAGTATTATTAAATGCAAAGATAGCTTGTCCGCCATTATAATAAATTTCCAGCCGTTTCACACCATTGGTTTTGGTTACTGAAACTTGAGGTTTCCCTTCAAAAATTTTAATCTGGTTAATGGGTATGGTAACTTGGTCTTTTTTTCCTCCCCACAAACCTTTTTTGATATATATTAAGTGTAGATTCGTTAAAATTAATTCATCTGTAGACAAACCATTTTTCCCAAAACTCACATGGTCACTATTCATAACCATATATTCATGTGGCAATAATTGATAATCCATATTGAACTCCACTCTTCCTATTAAAGACTAGCTTTCCACTGCTCCACTTGTTCATGTAGATTATCACGATAATCTTTTAGAGTCTTAATCACTTCTTCTTTCCCTTGAATCGGTGCTTTCTTTAATGGACCATATTGTTTTTTCAAATCTTCCATTTCTTTTTTAGTGCTATCTTTTAGTTCTTGGATAGCAGCGCTATCTTCTAAAACAGTTCCTTTAAAGGCTTCGTCTGCTTCTGTATAGTAATTATCAATTATTTTCTCATTCATAATCAAGTAATCTTCATAGGTTTTTATAGACTCAATTGTCGTATCACTAACATCTTGTGGATTAAAATCGCTTGAACTGAGTTTTTCTTTTGCTTTGGCAAACAACCCTTTCTTTTCAGAACTACTAGATGAAGCTTCTGTTTGATTCTCACTAGAAGAGCTACTTGTTTTTTCAGAAAGAGAACTACAAGCAACTAGAGTAGAGACAGAAAGACATAGCAAAGCTAAACGACAAACTTTTTTTACATTATTCATTGATAGAATCTCCTTTTATTTATGAAATCATCATATCATATTTCCTAAAAAAAAAAAGCATTTTCTAATTAGATAACATTAAAAAATACAGAATCCCTTTTTTAAAAGAATATTTTTCCATTTCAAATTCCACCTATTTTCCCCACCAAAAAAGAGGGTTGCCCCTCTTCTTAGTTCTTATCCAGATTGCGTAGCATCTCGTCAATCTTGTTTCCATATTCGATGGATTCGTCTTTGACGAAGGTCAAATCTGGGATTTTGTACAATTTCAAATTGCGACCAAGTTCACGTTTGATAGTACCAGTTGCTTTTTCAAGTCCGATTTGGGCTTTTTGATTATCTGAAGCAAGGTTACTCAAAATGGTGTAGTAAACCTTGGCAATAGACAAGTCACCCAGCATCTGAACATCTGTGATGGTCACGCCTTGGACACGCGGATCACGGACTTTCTTTTGCAAAATCTCATTGACTTCACGCTTGATTTCCATGCCCACACGATCCGTACGGAAATGATTTGCCATGATATTCCTTTCTCTACTTTGAACCAAAAGCTAGGCCAGCAGACCTAGCTATTTCTATTAGATAGAGGAACTAGAGCCATTTGAATCTAGGAAACAAGCCTTAGATAGAACTGAAGTTCATCAAGGCGATGTTGACAACGAGTCAAATGAGCTATCGTTTCTCTATTATCGTTTGATTTCTTCCATGACATAAGCCTCAATCACATCATCCATCTTGATATCATTGTAGCCATCAATCATCAATCCACCTTCACGACCGTTTGTAACTTCTTTGACGTCGTCTTTGTAGTGTTTCAAGCTTGCAAGTTCACCGTCATAGATAACGACACCATCACGGATAACACGGACTTTTGAGTCACGGGTAACCTTACCGTTGATAACCATGAATCCACCGATGGTTCCCACTTTAGACACCTTGAAGGTTTCACGAATAACTGCTTCACCGATAACTTTTTCTTCAAATTCTGGATCAAGCATCCCCTTCATGGCTTCTTCCATCTCTTCGATAACCTTGTAGATAATGCTGTGGAGACGGATTTCCACATCGTCAGCTTCTGCTTGTTGACGAGCTTGTGGTGTAGGGCGTACGTTGAAACCAACGATAAAAGCATTTGAAGCTTCAGCAAGGGTCACGTCTGATTCATTGATGGCACCAACCGCTGAGTGAACGATGGTAACTTTAACACCTTCCACATCGATTTTCTGAAGTGAGGCAGAAAGGGCTTCAACTGAACCTTGTACGTCGGCCTTGATGATAACGTTAACTGACTTGAGTTCACCAGCTTTAAGGGTATCAAAGAGGTTTTCAAGGCTGACGCGTTGGGTAGCTTGACGTTGTTTCATAAGGGCACGTTTGGCACGTTCTTCACCTGCTGCACGCGCAGATTTTTCATCTTCGTAAACGGCAAAGTGGTCACCTGCCATTGGCGCTTCATTCAAACCTGTGATTGAAACTGGTGTTGATGGTCCAGCAACCTTAACACGACGACCAAGGTCGTTAGTCATAGCACGGACACGACCGAAGGTATTTCCGACAACGATAGGGTCTTGGACATTCAAGGTACCTTGTTGAACAAGAAGGGTTGCGACCGCACCTTTTCCTTTATCCAGGCGAGCTTCGATAACTGTACCGATCGCACGAACTGTTGGGTCTGCCTTGAGTTCTTGGATTTCAGCCACAAGAAGGACTGTTTCCAATAATTCTTCGATATTTTGGTTGAATTTAGCTGAGATTTCAACAAATTCAGAATCTCCACCCCAAGCAGTTGACATAACTCCATGCTCTGCCAATTCACCTATAACGCGTTCTGGGTTAGCACCTGGTTTATCAATCTTGTTGATGGCTACGATGATTGGAACGTTGGCCGCTTTTGAGTGGTTGATGGCTTCGATAGTCTGAGGCATAACCCCGTCATCTGCCGCTACGACCAAGATCGTAATATCGGTAACAGAAGCACCACGCGCACGCATAGATGTAAAGGCCGCGTGTCCTGGTGTATCAAGGAAGGTAATCTTCTTACCATTTTCAACAATTTGATAGGCACCGATATGCTGAGTGATACCACCTGCTTCACCTGTCGCAACACGAGAGTTACGAAGGGTATCTAGGAGTGTTGTTTTACCATGGTCAACGTGTCCCATGATAGTTACAACTGGTGGACGCTCAACCAATTCATCTTCATTGAGATAACCATCTTCGACAAAGAAACGTTCGATATCGGCATTATCCACTTCAACCTTTTGTTTGGCTTCGATACCATAATCCACCATGAGGAGTTCAATGGTTTCCCCATCCAAGGATTGGTTTTGTGTGGCCATGACACCCATCATAAAGAGTTTCTTAACGATTTCAGCTGGTTCACGTTTGATACGTTTTGCGATTTCCGCAACGGTCATACCATCTGTATATTCAAATTCTGTTGGCAATTCATGGAATTTACGCTCCGTAACAGGTTTTGGAGTCTGATTACGGTTGTTCTTGTTATTGCCTTTTTTGTTCTTTTTGTTGTTATTCCAGTTACTATTCTTTTGATTTCTCACTTGATTTTGACTACTTCGATTCTTTTGTTGTTTTCTAGGACCATCTTCTTCATGATCATAATCGTCACGATTTTTGTCTGGTCGAGCTTGTTTTTTACGACGTGTATCCACTGCAGGTTCTTTTTTCTCAGGGACGATTTCAACCACTGCTTGAACTTGCTGTGCTTGTTGCGCTTGTTCAGCTAACTTAGCCGCTTCTTCAAAGATTTCCTCTGGTTCCTTGCGTTTGTTAGCTTGAGCCAAGGCTTCTTTAGCAGCCTGATACTGCTTGAAGCGTTCCTCACTTGAACGTGCGTACTCTGCATTTTGCTCTGCTTTTAGGGCTGCTGCACGGGCTTTAAAATCAATGCGTGGAGCCGCTTGATTTGGACGTTTATCCCCTTGTTGACGGCGATCGTTTCCACGATTTTGCTGACCTTGCTGTTTCTTAGCTTGGTCATTAAAGCGACGATTATCGCGGCTGCCTTGACCTTGTTTTCCACCATTACGGCCGTCGTTTTTCTGACGGTTTCCGTTTTGTTGTTGGTCACGGTTATTGCCCTTATTTTGCTTGCGTCGTTCTGCCTGCTCTTTGGCACGTGCTTCACGCTCAGCCTTGAAATTACGGCTTTGTGGTTTAGCTGCTACTTTTTCTGCCTTCGGAGCGACTGCCTCAGCTGGTTTTGTCTCTTCCTTAGCTACAGCTGGTTTAGCTGACTCAGACTTTTCGGCTTTCTTTTCTGCACTTGCTTTTGGGGCTGCAGGTTTTACCTCTTCCTTAGCTACAACTGGTTTAGCTGGCTCAGATTTTTCGGCTTTCTTTTCTGCACTTGCTTTTGGGGCTGCAGGTTTTGCTTCTGATTTCGGAGCAGCTACAGACTTAAAGCTGGCAGCGATTTTTGCAGCGACAGCTTCTTCCACACTCGATGAGTGGCTTTTCACATCCAAGCCCAACTCTTTTGCACGCGCTACAACTTCTTTGCTTTCTTTTCCAAGCTCTTTTGCGATTTCGTACAATCTTTTCTTAGACAAATCATGTCCTCCTCTTCTATTCCATAAGAGACCTCATTTTCTTTGTAAATCCAGCATCTGTCACAGCCAAAACCTTTCTCGATTTCCCGACTGCTATGCTTAATTCCAGTGTTGAAAACACGGTTACAATTTCCACTTGATAATAATGACTTTTATCTTGAATCTTCTTGGTCAGATTGGGTCCAGCATCATGTGCTAGAAAGACCAACTTAGCCTTGCCGTCTTGAATGGCCTTGACCACCAATTCTTCACCCGATATAATCCGCCCTGCTCTCTGAGCAAGTCCCAAGAGATTGCTTATCTTTTGCTTATTCAAGTCCTAACTCTCTTCTTTTCACTTTGTGATCCACATAAGCGATCAACTCGTCATAAAAGCTTTCTTCCACTTCCATGCTAAAGCTGCGGTTAAAGACTTTCTTCTTTTTCGCCTCTAAGGCTTCTGCATTGTCTAGCTTGATATAAGCGCCGCGGCCATTGGCCTTGCCTGTCGGATCGATAAAGACTTGTCCTTCTTTGTTTTTGACAATGCGGAGCAAATCACGCTTATCAATCACTTCATTGGACACGACAGATTTGCGCAAAGGGATTTTTCTCGTTTTCATCTTTCCCTCCTCTAGCAGCTTTTATTCTTCTACAGTATCGTTTTCTGCTTCCAAATCTACCGAACCAGCTTCTTCCATAGCTTCAAATTCACTAGCAGACTTGATATCGATACGGTAACCAGTCAAGTGAGCTGCCAAGCGCACGTTTTGTCCACGACGACCAATGGCAAGGGAAAGCTTGTTATCAGGAACAACCACCAAGGCACGTTTGCTGTCGTTTTCGTCAAAGATAACTTGGTCAACCTCAGCAGGAGCGATGGCATTGTAGATAAATTCAGCTGGATCTGCTACCCACTCGATAACATCGATATTTTCTTCGATTGGCACCATACGATCATTCTTAGCATCGTAGCGAGCTGGGTGGAATTTGCTAGTGATTTTCTTGATATTCGCTCCACCGCGTCCAACGATTGTACCAATAGCGTCCACGTTTGGATTATGGCTACGAACTGCAACCTTGGTACGGTCACCTGCTTCACGAGCCACGCTCATGATTTCAACAGTTCCATCATAAACTTCTGGAATTTCTTGCTCCATCAAACGTTTGATCATTTCTGGATGGCTACGGCTAACAAAGACGTTGACGCCACGAGGATTGTCTTCAACCTTATAAACATATACTTCGATACGATCGTGGGAAGCAAAAACTTCCCCAGGGATTTGGTCTTGTTTTGACAATTGGGCTTCGATGCTACCAAGATTGACATAGATGAAGCGGTTGTCAAAGCGCTCTACTGTACCAGACATGATTTCTTGCTCATGTTCTTTGTAAGTATTGTAAGTGATGGCACGTGTTTGCTTGCGCATTTTTTCCATGATGGTTTGTTTGGCAGATTGGGCTGCTACTCGACCAAACTCAGCAGGTGCTTCTTCAAACTTGATTTTGTCACCAAGTTCATAGGCTGAATTGATAGCAAGAGCATCTTTCAAGCTGATTTCCAAACGGCTATCAAATACTTCATCAACCACTTCACGGACAGTATAAACTGTAAAGTCACCTGTTTTTTCGTTGAAGTCAATAGCTACGCTGTCTGATTGACCATAGCGTCTGCGATAAGCGGAACGAAGCGACTCTACTACTGCGTCGATGATGTCTTCTTTTTTGATTCCCTTGTCTTCTTCCAAAATGCGGAAGGCCTCTAGCATTTCTTTACTCATGTTTTCTTCACTTTTGAATCCTCAAAAGCTATCCTTTCTTTTTCTATAATTTAACTGCTAAACGTGCTTTTGATACTAAACTGTATGGAATTTGGACAGTTTTCTTACGTGTCTTGTCCATATATTCCATAGTCAACTCATCCTCTTCAAAGGCCAACAAGGTTCCTTCAAAGACCTTTTGCTTATCGATGGCTTGGTAGAGCCCGACATGGATGTATTTCCCAACCGCTCCAGCGACGGCATCTTTGTTTTTCAAAGGACGTTCCAAGCCTGGACTGGTGATTTCTAGGAAATATTGTTCTGGGAAGGGATCTGGCTTGATGGTGTCTAGGACAGGACTGATCATTTCTGTCAAGTCCGCCGTGTCGTTCAAGGTAATTCCTTCAGGTTTATCTACAAAAATACTGAGAATCATGTCACTGCCAATCTTTCCATACTCGATATCCACGAGTTCGAAAGGAGCTTCTATGACAGGTTCTACAACTTCTCTGACTAATTCTACGATTGTTGCGATTGCGTCCACCTCCTCATAAGCAAGAGGCGAAGATATTTCCCCGCCTCTCTTTCTCATATTCTTACTCTTAGTATAGCACGTTTGCCAACTTATGTAAAGCAAAAGCACTTATACAGCCTGATTTCAGGCTAATTCTTAAAATTCTGCCTCAACTCGGTAGATAACTTGACCCTTGTTGGAGAATTTTTGCTCGTATTCTGTCATGACATTGCCTTCAAAATCACTGGCATGTAAATCAAGCCAGACACCATTGAGCTTCATGCCATACTGAGAAAAGCTCACTAGGCTGTACTCAAACAAGCCACGGTTATCCGTCTTGAAATGAATTTCTCCATTTTCAGGCAAGATACGCTTGAAGGTATCCAAGAAGGTCTTGTAGGTCAAACGACGCTTTTCATGACGTTTTTTAGGCCAAGGATCTGAAAAGTTCAGATACAAACGATCGATCTCACCGTCTTCAAAGTAATCAGTCAAGTCAGAACCATCCACCCACAAGAGCTTGATGTTAGGCACTCCAACTTCAAGCACCTTGTCCAAAGCGTAGCTCAAAACAGACTTTTGAATATCAATCCCGATATAGTTGATGTCAGGATTTTGCTTTGCCATACCTGAAACAAAGGCACCCTTTCCACTTCCAACTTCCACATGAATGGGATTATCATTGCCAAACAAATCCCGCCATTTCCCCTTGGCTTCTAAGGGATTGAGGACCACATACTGGGGATTTGCCTCTAGTAATTCTGTCGCCCCTTTACGATTTCTAACTCTCATCTTCTCTTTCCATACTTGTCTCGGAAGTGACGCAAGCCATGAATCTCCCGATTGACATTTTCTAAATCTTGGTTCATATAATACTTGGAAATCTGGCTCAAGTAAGACAATTGACCATACCAATACAATTTACTTAATACCGTCTGATTGTACTTGTAACCGTAGTAGGTCAACCATTCCTTCCACTGATGTTCTGGAATATAATGGCAGAGCATATGGGCCACATCAAACATGCGATCGGTCAAACGAACCGAATCCCAATCTACCAAATAAATCAAGCCACTATCTGTCTCAATCCAATTACTATGTCGTACATCTCCATGGACAATGGTCGCATAGTCCTCTCTAAATCCTGGAATAGTCTGACGTAAATCAGCCATCACTTCACTGATAAAATGATTTTTACGCAAAGCATCTGGAGCCGTTTCCTGCCAAGACTGTAGTAAATCTACAGGTGTTTCCATGGCATAGCCCAAACGACTCAACTGTGTCATCAACGGACGTGAGCGATGCAGACGGATTAAAATATTGACGATTTGCTTACGATTCATATCATAGGGGGTCAATATCTTGCCTGTCAACCATTCTTGAGCACACATATCACGCCCATCTGCCAAACGGCGACTCCATAATAATTGTGGAGCAATTTGTTCTCTAGCTAGACCAGGTAGGATTGGAGAGGTGTTCATTTTTACAAAGATACGCTTCCCATCAGGATAGCTACCCATATAAGCTTTGCCACTTTTCCCAGGTATGGGAGTCAGTGTTAGCTCATTATCACCCAAATCCATTTCTTTCCTCCGTATAAAGTTTCCTTACTATTCTACTAGTTTTTGGCCTATTCGTCAACCGCTCCACACCCGATTCTCAAAGAAAAGCCTCTGGATTGACTTGGGTATCATTGTAGAAAGAAAAGGCAAGCTCTTTCTTCTGCTTCCCTTTCATGATTTTTATAAATAATATAAGAGTGGCCAAGCATTGTAAAACATGTGAACTAGAGTAGAAACCCATAAGTTTTGGCTCTTTTTATAAGCAAAGCCCAGCAACAAGCCCCCAAGTAGATAAAAAATAAACGAAGGGACATTAGAAGGACCATGCATGAACGAAAAGAGAGAGGAAGTTAGCACAAGCCCTAACCAAGAATTGTCAAAAACCGCACCTTGAAGAAGTCCTCTGAAAATGAGTTCCTCCTGGATGGGGCCAAAAACTGAGGAAGTCAAAACCAAAGACAGGGAAATTCCTCTGCGGACTTCCGCCAAGTGTTGAACTCCCGCGCCAGAAGAAATAGCGAAGAAATGAATATAAACCAGCGTCTCAAGCAGACTTAGAAGAAAGATTGTAATGAAAAGCAAAATGTCTTTCTTGCTTAACATCCCAAAAGAAATCATTTCAAATTTTCTAGCATAAGCAACACTCATCGAGGTTACAAGAAGACTTACAATAATCAGTGCAGGCTCATTTTGAAAAAAATCCCCGTGGTTAATCGTATAAGGAACTGTAATGACGATTATTAGTACTAAAAATCCAAAACAAAAGGCATGAAATTTGTCAAAAAACTCCATCAAATTATCCTCCTCACCAAACAGACTTCCTACGCGTCATCCTTTAGCTCTAACCTTTCCAAAACAAACCATTTTAGTAACCAAAATCCGACCACATAACCAGCCCCTAAGAAGATAGCCATTAAAGATAGCATGGGATTTAGGAAATAAAAGACCACAACATATACAAAGGTTAGCACAAAAACATTAAAGGCAATGGTGTCAGAAGCCAATACTAGAATATAAGGAGTCAACCAGTCTAAGGTTTTGGAATCTAGGAAAAATAAGTGTTTATACATGATAACCTCCTCTATGGCTGAAAAGCAAGCCTTTTGGTTTTTCTACCCCAAGACCCTATGTAGAAAAGTAAGCAAAAATGGTAAGTTTGCAATGATATTATTAACAATATGAATCGAATAAGAAGGATAGATACTCTTCGTATAACGTGTTAGACAGGCAAATAGACAGCCCACTGCCGTATAGACAAAAATATCTGCGAGACTTGGCAAGCTAGAAAAGTGGGGCAAAGCAAATAAGAATGACGGAAAAAGAAGATCCAGCCCCCACCTCGAATTCTTAAAGAAGGCATGTTGAAGCAGTCCTCTACACACCAATTCTTCCATCAGAGGTCCTAGCACGATTAAGGTTAGGTAAACACCAAACTCCGCAAAATTGGTCTCACTATAGGCAATAAACAAATTCCAACCTTCATTGGTTCCCTGAACGTGTTTAGCTGTCAGATAGTTAAAGCAGATAAGTACAACAGCGGCTAACACCGTCAGAACAGAATAGCTCAACCACTTTTTCCTAGGGATGCGAAAGAGATAAGCATGGCCCGACCTAACCAAAATCCAAACCATCAAGCCGATAAAGATAAGACTGATGATGTTTCGAATCCAAATAAGATTTCCTACCCAAGACGAGAACTCCCAATAATTGCTCCAAAATCGGGTTGTCCAAAACAGTCCGAAAAACAGAAACAAATAAGAAAGAATGGCACTCGTTTTGAAAAGAATGGAGTGTCTTTTCATAGAAATCCTCCCTACTATGACCTACCCTTGCCAGGCTCTACTACTGCAAGATTAAGAAGAAAGCTCTTCCTCTACTTTTTATAATACTTCAACCCCCAAATGAGTAGAAGCATGATGATCAAGCAGAGAATGCCACCAATATAGGCAATCAATTGCTGATAGAATTCTCCTGCTGTGATACCTCTATACAAACAGATAATAGACATAAAGCCTGTCAAGCCGATATACATGAGTTGATTGGTTCTAGGACTAACCAAATCATCGTCTTCAAACTCTCTTATCCTCATTTCCCTAGTGAGATAAACAGTGACTAAAATAGAAGCCAAGTTGATAACCACTAAGAGAAATTGGAAAACCAAGGAAAAATTTAAAAACTGACGAGATAGAAATAGATAAGTAGAGACAAGTAAGGGCAACTGACCTAGGAACAATCTCGTAAGGAAGATGTTCCGTTTTTTAGCAAGAAAAGTTTTCATTTCTTTGCTCCTTTCTTTTTAGTTAAAGCAAGATAAATCATAACCGCAATCACATAGGCTATGGTATAAAATAGATGATACCAAACACTCTCCCTAAGCGGATATAGAAAGATGGACATGATTAGATACAAGATGAAAATGACAAATATTTTTTTCTTCATAAGATTTCCTCCTAAATATTTATTGAGCTAGAATCTTTACACTGCTAGTATAGCACTCATTTTGACCTTGGATCACTCAAATCACAAATGGTCATCAAAACATCTTGAATTGTTAAAAAATTAAAAAGCAAGCATGAAAAACATACTTGCCCTTTACACCGTATTGATACCAACTTAATTTGTAGATTTTTTATCCTGCTATCACATATCATTTTGACAGGCGAAACAATATTAAAGAAACTCCCCTGTAGATTAAACTAGCGATAAAAAATCTTTTTATCTAATTAGATCTATCTTTATTCTTCTTTGGAGATTTTAAAAATTTTTCCCTAATTAAAGAAGTAATAAAAGAAACAAACATACCAACAACAAAAACAATAAGAAAACTTTTGAAAAAGGTAAAATAAAATCTTATTAAATCAACACTCTTGGAGGGTGTCCCCTCCAACTCCCCGACCTCTGGACAAGGTCTATTTTTTTGAAAAAAATTTATCAAAACCATTGACTTTCTACAACTAAAGTTGTATAATAGATACATAAGGTTAAGGAGGAAACCTTAGACAAGGAAACTAGTAGAAAGGAACATGAAATGTTTAAGTTCAAAAAGAAACCACTCAAGGCAAAAACAAATAAGCTAGTCATCAAAATAAACTTATTTATAATCAGCTTTGAATGGCACATCGAATTTGGATAGTGAGAAATCACTATCCACCCCTTCGGGGGTGTACTTAAATTATAACAGGAAAAATAATGAAAGTAAATCTAAAAATTAGAAAAACTACCAAGCGTGAAAAAGTTGAATTTATTATTGGACTTCTTCTACTCCTATTTGCAGTTTGGTATTTTACGAGGTAATATATGTCAGTAGATATTAAAGCTATCCGCTGGCTTTTAGACAACGCCACAGCCTATGCTATTAGCAAAAACTGTGGCATGTCTATTCAGGCCGTGGACAAGTATAAAAATGGTGTATCGGATATTATGAACATGCGTCTAAAACACGCTATCAGCATGATAACATACGCCCAGGAACTTAAAAAGCAGTGATTTCGGTCACTGTTTTTATTTTTGACAAAACTCCTATCTATTCTTCAAGAAAACGCTTTTTTGGACAATAGGACTTCTATTTTGGTTTCTAATCGTTCAAAATGCGTCTTTTTGCAAAATAAAAAACCGCAAACCTGAGCTTGCGGTGAAAGAACAATTTAGAAAGTTTCCTTTCTATTTATTTTTTAAAATTATTTGGTCGTAATCAAACCATCTGGCTCTACTGTGAACTCTGGCTTGTCTGCCAGTGTTCCATCTGGTTTGAGGTAGTACCAGCCTGTTCCGTCTGCGGACTGGACGAAGGCGTTTGATACCATAGCACCTTCTTTACCGTCAAGATAATACCAGGTGTCCTTGTACTTGACCCAACCCGTCTTCATGGCACCCTCTGTG
>NZ_VMLD01000047.1:0-430 GCF_013276485.1 Streptococcus sp. 4886
TGGACGGTAACAAGCGGTGATGCGAGTCTATTAGATAACGGTACGTTACGCTTGAAACCATCAAGCTACACAGCTGGTCAAGCAGTAAGTGTTAGCGCAACGAAGGGAAGCGACGCTACAACCAGTCAGGCATCAAGTGCAAGTATCACTCCGACAGAGCATACAGTGACTACAAATACACTAGTCAAACCATACAAACAAAATGTTACAGATAATGATTTGTTAGACGCTGTAAATGCTGAACACAAACAGACTGTTAATCTGAAAGATGGAACAAGTTATCCTACAACAGATGGTTTCCATGATATTGAACTTACAGTGACATATGAAGATGCTAGTACGGAAAATGTACCAGCCAAATACAAAGTCACAGATGCTTCTAAAGGGACTATCGACAAAGCGGCTGAGACTAAGAAAGATGCTATTGATG